>JAOABU010000116.1 GCA_026418195.1 Spirochaetota bacterium
ATAGACCCATCCCATCTTCGGACAGAGCCAGTCCCTAACGTTGTAAGGAGTTCACCTGTGGCAGGATCTGTTACTATGTCTGTCTCTAATTCCTCGGATCGTAGAATTGCAACGGGTTTGAATTGTTCAAGGGTAGTTCGATCCGTCATGTAGAGAACGGTTTCTATCTCTTTTTCCTTCCCTTGCCGTAGCGCAAGGATAAACACTCTGTTGCTACTAGGCTGGAATAACAGCCTGAATACCATGAACACTCCAGGTATCTGGAGGGGAATAGTTTCGCGGGTCATCATTTCCAACAGTAAGAGGGGGTTCCCATAATGTCCTATGGCATTTTTCCCCAGTAGGAGTGTGTTTTCGTCTAAGGGAAGGAGGGATTGAATATCTCCTGCAGGAATCTGAAAATCTTCTGTCCACGTATCCCGTTGCAATCGAGTGATGCTTCCTCCCTTCTCTAAACAGTACCAGCCTTTTACGCTAGGCCAAACTTCCAAAAGAGGTAATGGGAAAGTTTTTATAGTCTGGATTTCTTGGGGATTGGATGGATTAAATAGAGCCAGTACTCCACCCGACAAAGAGTCTTTTGTAAACACCATCAGTTCCCTATCTTGGTACATCCGTATCCCTAAGGGTCTGCCGTATGGGTTTTCGAATCGTTTCACAGATCCTTGGGTGAACTGCATGGTTTCCAGAAAGGAGTAGGGAAAAATCCAGATATCCCTCTTGGTGGTTACCAATAAGCGACTACCTTGAGCCTGTAGATCGGATATCGGTTCCACGATCAGCCTTCCTTCGATGGTGGGAAAAGGATTATTGGTTTGATAACTTCCTATCGTTCCATCGGGATGTGCGACAAGAATGCGGTTATCCCAGAATAGAGCCTGGGAGGAATTAGTAGGTACAGTGTGGAGGGTTTCTTGCACGATGAAAAGACTCCCTCGTTCTCCTTCTTGAAATGGAAGACGGTATTTCCATAAACTTAGACGGGATTCCTCCCGATTGGTAGAAAGGGTGATCAATTCTTCTTTAGCGGGATCTGACAGGAAACTGGTAATTCCTGAATAGTCTACTCTAGAGAGGGTTTCCCCTGTGACAAGATCGATCAAGTATACTGTCTTCCCATCATATCCAATTGCGTATCGTTCGGTAAGAATCTTCAGAATCTTTAAATCGACAACTGTTCGGATGGTACTTTTTCTTGTACCTTCTCGAAGATTCCAATAAATGAGAGAACCTGAAGCAGGGGAATAACTCAATAGGGTATTCTCTGATGCGGACACGAGGAAGAAATTTACAATTCCAAACCCCTCTTGCAGGTAAGGTAGAGGCTCTCCGGTTTCTCCATCGTAAAGGGTAAGACTTTGCCAGGTAGGTTTTCCGATCCCTATGAAGGTACCTTGGGGGGAAAATTGCATGAATAGGGGGAACTCTCTTAGGGGTATATGATACTTGCGTATGCCTGATTCCCAATCCCATACACTAAGGAAATGCTGGGAGAGTCCATTGGATTCAACGAGCCCGATGCGTTGGTTCTTTGAATCCACCGCTATCGATAGAATCGGCAGGTTCGATACCTGTATCTTGCGAATCTGTGTCAACGATGTTCCCGTCCACACTCGGATCGTACCATCCTTCCCTCCCGTGAAGAGAAGATTGCGGCGTTCATCCTTTGCCATAGCAAGAATCGGACCGTTGTGGCCATTCTGTAAAACCCCAACTTCATCCGCTTCGCATCCCCATAAGAGGAACATGAAAAGGAAGAATTCTACTACTCTTCGTTTCATTCTTCTACCTTCGGAAAAGAAAGAATACATCACTCATGGTGGAAAGGAGAATCAAGCTAAGGATGATTATAAACCCTAAATACTGATAGCGATATACAAATTGAGTAGACAACCTCCTTCGCAGAATCATCTCGATAAGAAACAGTAGGATCAACCCGCCATCTAGAACGGGAATGGGGAGGAGATTCATGAAGAACAGAGTGACACTCAATAGGGCTAGAAAACTAAAGGAAGAGGTAACCCCTGTAGCTAGATCTTTGCTAAATCCCTGGGAAGCTATTTCTCCCACATAGTAGGTAATGCGGATAGGGCCGGATACCGCTTGGGTTAGGTTGATCCCTTTGAATAATAACCCGAAACTGCGAACTGTATCGGAAAGGGTATGTTGGGTTTCTTCAAGACCTTTCCAAACTGCCTTGGTGAAGGTTTCGCTTCGAGCTGTATACACGATGGGTTGAAAAGTAAGCCCCGTATCTAACACTCCTGTATCTGTAAAATGAGGAAGAAGATCGGTTTCTAGTACCTTTCCATCCCTCTGTACGACCAGTCGAACCGGTTTTGACCGTGCTTGGGTTAGTTTTCTAAGAAGGAACAGGGTGTGTGGAACTTCTTCCCCATCTGCTTTGAGGATCATGTCCCCTTTTTTTAACCCCGCAATGAAAGCAGCGGAATCCTTCCGAACCCCATCGATAATTGGATCGATCCAGGCATACACTCCAATCCTCCCGGCTCCTGTATCTTTATTCAGTTCAGGAGTAACAATGGTGTTCCCGATTCCACCGTTCCTTCGATAGGTAAAGGTAAGCGGTTTATTGGGGTTACGGCTTACGATCTCCTGTATGTCCCGATAGTTCCGGACGGGTGCCCCGTCGATGGCAAGGATCTCGTCTCCGGTTTTGAGCCCTCCCTCCGTAGCGGGAAACCTGCTAGAGACACCGGACGGAAAATCAGATTCGAGAATGATTCTATTTGAAAAGGTAGGATAGGAAAAACCTATTGTCCAAACGAGGGTAAAGGCAACAGATGCAAAAAGTAAATTGGAAAGGGGACCTGATAGAGCCACAAAGATCCGTTTCAAAGGAGATGCCGAATAGAAACTTCCTGGTTCAGGTTTGTAATGTTCCGAGGGATTCTTGAGCGAGTCCTCTCCCTTCAATTTACAGTATCCACCGATAGGAAGGAGGGAAAGTCTGTATTCGGTTCCCCGATAGGTGATGGATAAAAGGCGCTTTCCCCATCCGAGGGAGAATACTTCAACACCGATTCCCGTAACTTTTGCTGCAATGAAGTGTCCCAACTCGTGAATGAATACTACGATTCCTAAACCAATAAGACCAAACAGGACCTTCATGGAACCTACTCTTTCCTCTGCGAAAGGATTGCCTGGGCCACCGAACGAGCCCGAGCATCGGTATCAAGAACCATCTCAACCCCCTCGATGCTGATAGGCCAATCGCACCATTCAAGGGTTCGATCCACGAGTTGCGGAATCCCAGTGAAGGGAAGATGCCCCTGTAAAAAGGCATCGACCGCTACTTCATTGGCTGCGTTGTAAACCAAGGGATAGGCACCTCCTCTCCGCAATGCATGATAGGCCAGAGGAAGCATGGGGTACTTTTCCCTGTCAGGTTCAAAGAAACTCAACTGTACATTGTATAGGGATAGCTTTTCTATAGAGTTAGACAGGATAGAAGGATACGTAAGGGCGTTCAGGATGGGGATACGCATGTCAGGTTTCCCGATTTGTGCGTAGAAGTTACCATCCTTTGTTTCCACAAGGCTATGTACATAACTCTGTGGATGAATCACTACATGGATCCGTTCGGGAGGCATTTCGAACAGGTGGTGAGCTTCAATTACTTCCAATCCCTTATTGGCTAAAGAAGCAGAGTCGATGGTGATTTTTGTCCCCATGTTCCAGGTAGGGTGATTCAATGCGAGGGCTGGAGTGACAGAGGAGAGTTGCTCCTTGGGTAGATCCCGAAATGCACCTCCACTGGCTGTTAATATAACCGCTTCAATAGAGGTTTTGTCGAACCGGGTAAACAATTGAAATATGGCTGAATGTTCCGAGTCCACAGGTAGAATGGATACCCCTTGTTTCCTTGCTTCTGCGAGGACTAATTCTCCCGCCATCACGAGGGTTTCTTTGTTCGCTAGGGCTAGATGTTTTCCTGTTTGGATGGCCTTCATGGAAGGTAAAAATCCTGCTGCACCAGATATACCGTTCAACACAATATCCGCGTCCGAATCTTCGATCAAGTGAAGCAACCCCTCTAATCCGTTGTATTCAATGCGGGGATCCTTCGAGATAGTTCCACTTAATGCCAAATGAGAAACCCCAAATCGAGTAGCTTGTTCCAAAAGGAGAGATTCGTTCCTATGAGAGGCTAACCCTACCACCTGAAAGAACTCCCTTTTCTCTGCCACTACTTCCAAAGCATTGATTCCAATGGAACCCGTGCTGCCTAAAATGAGGATTTTTTTCTGCTTCATTAGTTACAACCCGGATGCACTATGGCATAGGAAAGGAAAAAGTTCAACGGCAACTAGAACTTACCTATAAACCATTGGTAAAGGTAGAAAAACACCGGTGCATTGAATAGGGGAGAATCGATGGAATCCAACAATCCCCCTCTACCAGGAATCAGAGAACCAGAATCTTTCACTGCAGCAGAACGCTTGATGACCGATTCGACCAAATCTCCAACGAGAGTGGAGATTCCAATGATACTCCCAAAGAGAAGCGATCTAGAGAGGGAGAAGGGAAAGATCCGTGGGAAAAGGATGGTACTTATCCCGATCACTAAAATGGAAGCAACGAAACCGAAAACGAATCCTACCAAACTCTTATTGGGACTGACTAGGAGTATATTTCGATTATTCTTTCCGAAGAGCATTCCAAAGACCCATGCAAAAGAGTCGTTCAGAAAGGTGGAAAGGAGGAAAACCAGCACAAGAATCCCACCCTCTTCGAACTGGGTAAGTCGAACGGCATAGGAACTGAAAATGCCAGGATAAAAAGAGACAAATGTGTAGGCTGCCATTCGGGGCAAAGAATAGGAAAACGCAGATTCTACTTTCTTTGGGATTTCGATGGCAAAGAGGATGGATAGGACAAGTACATATAAAGCCAATGAGAAGGAACTCCTCCATCCTCCCAAACCTTCCCCGTATGCTACAAGAGGTCCGAGGAATCCCAGAAAAAAGGTTACGGGTTTGGATACCTCTATGCCTCGATGCCGGAACATGGAGCCTAATTCTAACGCAGCTACACCCGAAGCGCCCATACAGAGAAGGGCAAAAGCTCCGTATTGAAAATGGGGGAGAAAAAGGATGATGGATACCAGAATCGGTAAACTTGTAAAGAAGAGGATCAATCGGATGCGCGCATTACTCACGTTACACCACCAAATTTTCTGTTTCGAGATTGGTAATTTAAAAGAGCTTCCAGGAAATCATCAGGAGTAAAATCGGGCCATAACTTAGGAGAAAAGTATAACTCCGCATAAGCCGATTCCCACAGGAGAAAGTTACTCAGTCGTAATTCTCCTGCAGTCCGTATAATCAGATCTAGATCAGGAATATCAGGGTTGTCGAGATACTGGGCAATCGAATCTTCGGTCACTTGCTCTGAGGTTAAGTTGGGATTTTTTTGGATCAGCGAACGAACCGCCCGAACGATCTCGTTCTTTCCTCCATAGTTGATCGCCAGGTTTACCGTAAGTCGTTTATGGGAAGCAGTGTCCTGTATTACGGTGCGAATGTCCTCTTGCACTTCTGGGGGAAGACCCGATAGATCTCCGCTGTGACGGATCCGGATTCCATTTTCCCGATAGAAGTCATACTCTCTACGCAGGTGCTGGTGAACCAACCCCATCAAGAAAGAGACCTCTTCCTGGGCTCTTTTCCAATTTTCTGTGGAAAAGGTATACAACGAGAGGTATTTGATCCCAACATTGGCCGCTGTCTTAACAATGGCCTTTGTTGCCTTTAACCCTTCCCTGTGTCCAGCAGTTCGATTCAGATTCCGTTGACGGGCCCATCGACCGTTCCCGTCCATGATGATCCCAACATGGATGGGCAACCGTTCTGGAATTAGAGTTCTTGATGCAGAATCCGGCATTCAGACTTCCATTATCTCTTTTTCTTTTGCCTCAAGCTCTTTGTTTATCTCCATCATGAACCGATCGGTAATTTTCTGAATTTCATCCTGCATCTTTTTTTCTTGATCTTCTGTGATTTCTCCGTTCTTTAGAGCCTTCTTTACCTCATCCATCGCATCCCGTCGAATATTTCTGCAAGCTACCCGGCATTGTTCAGCCATGTTTTTAGCTAATTTTACTAGTTCTTTCCTTCGCGCTTCCGATAGAGGAGGGATATTGATACGAATCACCTTGCCATCGTTAGAAGGATTGACGGATAGCTCAGACATCTGAATCGCTTTTTCGATTTCCCCCAGAAGAGCTTTATCCCAAGGTTGAATTACCACAAGTCGAGCTTCTGGAACGGAGATAGTAGCTACCTGATTCAAGGGTGTTTTTTGTCCATAGTAATCTACCCGAATTTTATCGAACAGAGCGGGTGAAGCCCGCCCTGTCCGTAACGTGTTGAACTCTTCCTGGAGGGAACGGAGAGATTTTTTCATCCGTTCTTCGGCTTGGGAAGTGATTTTCTCCATACTGGTTACTCCCTATTTAAGATCCTCTCCAACCCGATAGTACAGGAATTGGACGATGTTGATGGTGCCCCCTACCTCTTTTCCCACATCCTGGG
This sequence comes from Spirochaetota bacterium, assembly GCA_026418195.1. Classification (GTDB taxonomy): domain Bacteria; phylum Spirochaetota; class Spirochaetia; order DTKZ01; family DTKZ01; genus DTKZ01. The sequence goes on from JAOABU010000116.1 coordinate 6,558, forward strand.
CAACCTTTAAGACGGATCGCTTATCATCCCGAACAAAAGGTTGATCCAATAGGCACACTTCAGCGAAGTGCTTCTTCAACTTCCCCTTTACGATTCCCTGTAGCACGTTGGCAGGCTTCCCCAAGCTTTCCGCTTGCTTCATGAAGATTTCCTCCTGCTCTTTGAGGTATTCTGGAGGAATCGACTCCTCGGATAGAAATTGGGGACTGAAGGCTGCTACATGGAGAGCGCAATCAAACACGAAAGCACGTACTTTTTCGTTTTTAAGGAGTTCTGGTTTGTCCACTTTCGCCTTTACAAGGACACCGATTCTTCCTTCCCCATGGACATACTCCACGATGAGTTCATCGGGCGCAGCGCTGATTACATCGGATCTCCGCAGAATCATGTTTTCCTTGATCGTACTGATGAGAGTGGTAATCTTTTCGGTAATTTCATTCGATTGGGGCGATACTCCTTTGTCCACGATGAGAGAAAGGATCTCGTTTCCTAACCGAATGAACTCCTGATTCCTTGCTACGAAATCGGTCTCACAGGTCAGTTCCAGGATCCCTGCTTTGGATCCGGAAATTTTTGTAAAAATCCTTCCTTCCTTGGTGATGCGACCTACTCGTTTAGCCGCACTAGCGGCTCCAATTTCCTTCAAGATTTTTTCTGCTTTCTTGAAGTCACCCCCTGCCTCTGTTAGGGCCTTCTTGCAGTCCATCATTCCGGCTCCTGTTTTTTCTCGGAGCGCTTTTACGTCTTCTGCTCTGATTTCCACGGTTCTTCTCCTATTTATGTGTATCCATCATTCTTCGTACAGTTTGTCTTCGTCGATTCCAGCTTTAGCCGCAACATCTTCTTCCTCGGGAGGAGCTTCTCGCTCTTCCGGTGTATAGTTTGAATAGTCTTCAGTTGTGAAACCCTCTTCCTCTTCTGCGGCTACCCCTGTACGTACGGCCAGAGGAATCCGTTCTTGCTCTTCGTCTTCGGAATAGCGAGCCCGAACAGCCTCTTCGTCGATGATGGGTTCTTCGTCTTCTTGATAAGATTCGATCACTTCTAGACCAATTTCATTATCCGCTTCGATTACCGCGTTAGATATGATCTGGGTGAATAAAGTGATGGAACGAATGGCATCATCATTCCCGGGAATGGGGTAGTCTATTCCTTCGGGGTTGCAGTTAGTGTCCACTACTGCTACGATTGGGATTTTCATTCGCTGAGCTTCTGCAACGGCAATGGCTTCTTTCCGCGTGTCAATGATAAAAATGATCCCTGGAAGTTCCTTCATGTCCTTGATACCACCCAGGGTCTTCTCCAGTCTAGCCTTTTCTTTCATGAGAGCGGCTACTTCTTTCTTCGTCATCCCTTCGAAGCTGCCGTCTACTTCCATCTTCTCCAGCTTCTTTAATCGGAGTAAGGATTTCTTGATTGTGGCAAAGTTGGTAAGCATCCCTCCCAACCAGCGGTTATTCACGTAGAACATACCACAACGTTCCGCTTCCCTCTGGATGGCTCCCTGGGCTTGCTTTTTGGTACCTACAAATAGAACAGACTTTCCTTCTAGTACTGTCTTCCGCACCGCTTCGTAGGCTTCTTTGATTGCTGCGATGGTTTTTTGAAGATCGATGATGTGGATCCCATTCCGTTCAGCGAAGATAAACTTCTTCATACGGGGATCCCAGCGCTTGGTCTGATGCCCGAAATGCACTCCAGACTCAAGCAAATTTTTCATGGTAACTACTGCCAAGTGTTCCTCCTCTACCCATACGTTTCGTATGGTCCTTCTCTAATTCTCGTTCGGATGATACCGACGGAAGATTTCTATCCATAGAACGGATAGTTGTTTCGCTTCAAGATGACATAAATCGAGCGAATTGGCAAGCCCATCACTGTGCTATAGTTGCCCCGGAGGGTTTCAACGAAACATGCAGCCCGTTGTTGGATCCGGTACCCTCCCGCAACACCTTGCCATTCCCCTGTATTGAGGTACCATCGAATCTCTTCCTCATCTAATGAGGAGAATCGAACCCATGCAGTTTCCGAGGTGTAATCGTATCGATTCGTGTGTCGATCGAACAAAGCAACCCCTGTGATTACCCGATGGGACTTCCCCGATAGTAATCTTAAGAACGTCTCGGCCTCTTCCCGATTTTTCGGTTTGCCAAGAATCCGTTTCCCACAGAGAACAAGGGTATCCGCACCGATGAACCACCGGGATCCTCTCACTAGGCGTTTCGTCAATATACTTTCGATCTTTCTTTTAGCTAGCGTACAGGCGAACTCATGGATATCTTCGGATCCATCCCAACTTTCATCGATCTCTTCCGCACATACAATGAAGGGAATGCCCATTTGTTTGAGGAGTTCCTGACGTCTTGGGGAAGAGGAGGCAAGTACGACTGTATCCATGACGAGCATTGTACTGAAAGTGTAACAAATGGTACAGAAGGGAACTGTGCTTGTTCGGTAAAGTGTGGGTAATAAGAAGGAGAAGACGAATATGAAACGAATGATTGTAGAAATCGATGAATCTCTTTGTAATGGATGCGGACTCTGCATCCCGAATTGCGCTGAGGGGGCCTTAAAGATTGTGGATGGAAAAGCAAGAATTGTCAGTGACCTATTCTGTGACGGGCTAGGTGCCTGTATAGGACATTGTCCCCTAAATGCGATTCGAGTGGTAGAGAGGGAAGCGGAACCCTACGATGAATGGAGGGTAATGGAACGGGTAGTAAAGTCTGGGCCGTCTTTGATAAAAGAACATCTTAGGCACCTGTCAGAGCATGGACAACAAGAGTACCTCCGACAAGCTAAAGAGTTCCTTACGTTGTTCGGATATGAAGTTCCTCCTTTAGAGGAAACAAAGGAAACGCAGTCAAGAATTGAGCAGCCTCCTCTAAACCATCAGTGGCCTGTACAGCTTCATCTGGTGAATCCTGCCTCACCAACTTTTAAGAATGCTGACTTATTATTGGCGGCTGATTGCACGGCTTTCGTAGCAGAAGGTTTCCATAGAGACTTTCGAATAGGTAGAGTACTGGCGGTGGCTTGTCCTAAACTCGATTCTGGACAGGAGAGATACATAGAAAAAATTGTACAGTTCGTGGATCAAGCGATGATCCGTTCTATTACTGTTCTCATCATGGAAGTGCCCTGCTGTGGTGGCCTCGTACGATTCGTTCAAGAGGCTTTAAGCAGAACTTCCAGGCAAATTCCCCTGAAAGTACAGGTGTTAAGTATCGATGGCAGCCTGATCCAGGAAGAAAATCTCTGAAGTTTTATAGGGTAGATTGTTTTCCCCATGAGGAAAGGGTATACTTATACTGATAAAGGAGGTAAATTGATATGAAGAACTTTTTCAAATGGGGGGGGATCGTTCTCCTATTCTCTGGATTCTTTGTTTCCTGTGCTTCCGTTTCTTCCAAGCTTCCGGGTATTCCCCTTACCTCAGGGGTAAGTCTTCAACCTCAAGCAATTACAGGCGGGGTGGATTTTCGGGATGGGGAGGTCCTCTGTGCCACAGGTACGGATCCGTATAAAGCCGATTTCTATCTAGCCCGAATCGTTACCCAAGCATCACCATCCACTAAGAATCAGGCCGAGGTGGTGTATGTTCGAGACGGTAAGAAGGAATGGGTCAATTTCGTATTTCCTAGTCGTAAAGCTACGAAACAGGATCTAGGGGTAGGGAAGGTTCTTTTTGTTCCGGTCTGGCATCGCGAACAGAAAGAGATAAGCGATGAAGATTACCGAAAGGGACAATGGGAACTGGGTAGGGTTACCTCAGTGGATGATCTATTTAAGGATATCGTCGAGGTCAATGGGTTAAAATACTACTGGCAATATCTTCGAGTCCCTGAACAGGTACCTTAGATCTTTTAAACAGGACTATATAGATCCATGCCAGGGACTCATGGAATAGGGGGCAGCCGCCCCCTAGGTGAATCTATTTACCTTGTGGAATCTCTATACATTACACTCCGGCGCGATCCCTTCTGTGCAGTTCCTCCAGGGTTTGGTTAGTTGTTGGTCGATAATCCTTCAGAGGAAGGATTCGTTCATGAATAGCATCGAGGATCCATTCTTTTTGGGGAAAAAAGTACTGTTCCATCTCATAAGCCGGTGTAATCCAATTACGGGAGCCTACAATTACCGGAGGTGCATCGAGGGAATCGAAAACGGTCTCGGTGATGCGAGATGCCATGGTATGAAGGAAACTGCCTCGTTCACAGGCATCGGAAGTAAGAAGTACTTTTCCAGTTTTTTGCACTGATTCATAGATCTTTTCATAGTTAAGTGGGTTAAGGAAGCGGGTATCGATCACTTCTGCTTCGATACCGAACCGGTGAGAAAGCTCCTCTACCGCTTCCAGTGCCCGATAAAGGGTAGCCCCAATCGTTATGATTGTAAGATCTTTTCCCTTCTTTCGTAGGGCTGGTTCTCCTTCAGGGACCTCATAGTACCCTTCCGGAACACCGCCTGGTTCGAAGAGTTCACCTATGTCGTACAACCTCTGGCTTTCAAAGAACACCACAGGATCGCTTCCGTTCAGGGCTAGATTCATCATCCCCTTTGCATCGTAGGGAGTAGCAGGAAACATCACTTTTAATCCCGGAATATGGGCAACGATGCTAGACCAATCCTGTGAATGCTGGGCTCCGTACTTGCTTCCTACCGAGACCCGGAGGACTAAAGGCATTCGGAGAATACCAGCAGACATGCTCTGCCATTTTGACATTTGATTGAAAATCTCATCCCCTGCTCGTCCCATGAAATCACAGTACATCAGTTCAATGAGAGCTCGTCCCCCTGAAAGGGCATACCCTACGCCGGCTCCTACAATGGCTCCTTCGGAAATAGGCGTGTTGAACAGCCTAGGATAGGGGAGACATTCGGTTAGTCCCTGGTACACTCCAAACGCACCTCCCCAGTCGCGGTTCTCTTCCCCGAACGCCACGAGGGTGGGATCCCGATAGAATGCGTCCAGGATCGCTTCGAAAAGAGCTTCCCGGAAGGATAGAACTTTCATTTTCGGAAGGGGTTTCCCCTGGGCGTCAATAGCAGATCTGGATTTGGACTGTATCTTTTTCAATCGGGGATTCTCTTCTTTGGCGAGGAGGACGTCAGGTTTCCTGGAATCCCAGGCTGGAATTTTTAGGTTGGAAAACATCACTTTGCCAATGAACTCTGCATTACACCGCGGGGATTTAGAGAGGGGTACCACCAGTTGTACCGTTTTTCGGATCTTTTCAATCACCTTACTGCCCATGGATTCTATCTCTTGGGCTGAGACAACCCTGTGTTGCTTAAGGTATTCCTGATAAGCTCGAATACAATCTTCTCCTTCCCAGAGCTGAATCTCTTCTCGGGTGCGGTAACTAGATGCATCCGAAGGACTATGGCCAGAGAGGCGATATGTGATGGTATCTAGCAGCACAGGACCTTTGCCTTCTTCCAAAATTTTTCTTTTCCGTAGGATTGCATCGGCCACTGCGAGGGGATTGTATCCATCTACCCGTTCAGCATGCATATTCTCTGGATTTACCCCTGCTCCTACGCGGGCCAGAATTTTAAATCCCATGGTCTCTCCATAGGTCTGACCCCCCATTCCATAGAAATTGTTAAAGAAGTTGAATAGGACCGGTGGAGCGCCTCCTGTTTCTTTGGGCCATAGAGTCCGATACTGATCCATGGCAGCCACCATCATTCCCTCCCATACTGGACCGCATCCCATCGAGGCATCTCCAATGTTTGCGATAACGATTCCCGGTTTCTGATTGATTCGTTTGAACAGGGCGGCCCCTACTGCAATATCGGCCGATCCTCCTACGATCGCATTATTGGGCATGCTTCCAAAGGGGATGAAGAAGGCATGCATCGATCCCCCTAATCCCTTATTCACCCCGGTTTCCCTAGCAAAGATCTCTGCTAGCACTGCGTATAGGATAAAGTTCTCTGCTAGGTCCTTTGTATTTGTATAAGGTTCTTGTTCTACGACCCGTAGAATGGCCCCATCGAAATAGGATTTCATCGTTCCTTCCAATTGCTGGTCTGACAGTTTCTCGATGGCTGAAAAGCATTTCGCAAGGATTTCACCATGACTGCGATGGCTGCCAAAAATAAAATCCACGGGGGAAAGGTTTACACATTGCCCCACTGCAGCAGATTCCTGCCCAATGGATAGATGAGCAGGTCCCGGGTGGTTGTACTCTACTTCGTAGTATTTCCCCTTGGTCTTGAACTCATTCAGCATGGTCTCGAATTCCCGGATGACCAGCATGTGATAAAGGATCTTCTTCAATCCTTCATTCCCATAAAGGTTCTTCTCTGCTTGGATATCCGGAGTGTATTGATTTAGGGGAATGTGTTCGATGGCAAGAATCCCTTTTCTTCGAACTTCTTTTGGATCAATAAGTATAGACTTAGGCATAGGGTACCTCTCTTTCCTGAAGTTCTAATAGGTGTCTTAAGATCCCGCGAAAAGGAGATCTATATTTGCAGTCGCTTCCACAAGAGCTTTTAAAAATCTTGAAGCGGGAGCTCCGTCCACCGCTTGATGGTCTACTGTTAAAGACAATCCTATGTGGGGATAGAACTTTACCTCTTCTCCCTCCATTACGGGCTGAGGTTGGATGGTGCCTACTCCTAAAATAGCCACTTGAGGAGCATTCAGGATGGGGGTGAAGTACTGTATTCCAAAGCTTCCTAAGTTGGTTACCGTAAAGGTCCCCCCGGATAAATCATCGGTAGAGATTTTTCCCTCCATACACGCTTGGGCTAACCGTTTCGCCTCCCTGCTGAGGGCTGCGAGGGAAAGGGTTTGGGCATTTCGGATTACAGGTACTAGCAAGCCTTTGGGAGTATCTACCGCCACCCCTAGATGTACGGTGGAGAATCGTTGGATCGTGTCCTTCAGCCAGTAAGCGTTCAGTTCTGGAAAACGGGGAAGGGTTTTGGCCACCACGAACAGGATCAAATCGTTGATAGTAATATCCTGGTACCCATAGGCTTCCGGTGCTTCTTTGAACCGTTTCCGCCATCGTAATAGAGCTCGAGCATCTGCAATGGCGTGGAGAGTATACTGCGCATGAGATTGTAAAGATTCCATCATTCGTTGAGAAATCACCTTCCGCGTCCCTGTAACGGGAACTGAGATACCGCCTTCCTTAGTTTCCCCCATCACGGGCGTTGTGGTTTGTGAAGGCTCCCAAGAGGTGGAGAGTCGAGCTGCTTCTTCAGAAATACTCCGTAGCGATTGTTGTTTCTCTTCGATAGCTCTACGCACGTCCCGTTCGATGATTCTGCCTTTGGGGCCAGTACCAACCAAGATTTCCGGTTGAATACCATTCTGGCGAGCGAGCCTCATGGCACGGGGAGAAATACGTAAGGGTTTCCGATCTGGTGCAGAACTTTGATATTGGAGACCTGGATCCTGCGACGTGGTTGAAGCAGTCTGCATGGTTTGCTGTTCTTTCGAGGAGATTGGGGGAGGTGACTTGTCTGGAGTACCCGGGAGTTGTTCTCCCGCTTCTCCTATATATGCGATGGGGGTAAGAACCGGCACATCCGCACCTTCAGAGAATAACACTTTCAGTAAGATTCCATCTGTAGGTGCTTCGACGGAGAAAACAGCTTTGTCCGTTTCCACCTCACAAAGGATATCTCCTTTCTGAACCTTCTCTCCCTCTTTCTTCTTCCATTCCAGGATTACACAGCTTTCCACTGTCTGCCCTTGCCTGGGCATCAATACTTCTGTTGCCATACCTTCTCCTTACATATTTGTGCCTTTCTGGCAATTTCGTGTACTGCTATACGCGGTCTACTTTTAACCCTTCCGCAATTAATGCTTCCAATGCTTGTTCAGGAAGTTCTTTATCAGTAATGATTCGATGGATGCGATGGAGGGGTAGAACATGAACGAAGCCTACCTTCCCGAATTTGGTACTGTCTGCTACCAGAATCGTTTCCTCTGCTTGAGCAGCCATCCGTTTTACGATTTCAGCCCCTTCCACTAGGTAAGTGGTAAGACCTTTTTCCAGAGTGAACCCATCAGTACCTACAAAGGCTCGTCTTACATGGAACCGTTCTAGTTCCGATAGGGCGATGGGGCCTACGAAGGACTCGGTTTGAGGACGGAACTCACCCCCTACTAAGGTTAGCCGCAGGGATGGATTGGCTCGAGCATAGGGAAGAAGTAGGGAATTGTTACTTACGATAGTGATATCCCGTTTGCCCAAAAGGTATCGAGCAATGAGGGCCGTTGTTGAACCGGCCTCGATCATAATGGTATCCCCATCCTCCACAATAGAAGCGGCTGCTTTGGCGATCCGGTTCTTTTCGTCAGTCCGTTTCCGTATCTGTTCCATCATGGTAGGGTGAAAAGTAGGAAGTGCACCGCCCCAGGTCCTGAGAACATAACCCTTTTCGGACAAAGCATTTAGGATTGATCGTATAGTCACTGCCGAAACTTTGAGGGTTTTTCCCATTTCAGCGATACCCATTCCAGGATTCTCACGGAGGAGTTCCAACAGGTCCTTTTCCTTTTCAGTCAGATTGATTGGCATGTCAATATTGCTTTCGATTTGTTTTTATTTTATTGTTTATTATATTTCGATTTTAGACTTTTTGTCAATCGAATACGAAAAGTACTACACAAGGATGTATATATTTTCATAATTTTTTTCATTGATTTAATCCGAGCCTCTATAGAGTAATTGACAAAGGTACGAAGAGTGAGTATTAGCAGTATCAACACTGTAATGAAGGAGCACTTCAGATGATGCAGAAATCGATCCCCATAGAAGAGGATCCCCCCAGTCTTTCGGAGGACCCTCCGGAGCCTAGTGCGGCGTTGAGGGAGGGCCTCCAATCTTCCCATCTATCGTCTTCGGACCTTCCGAATAGTTCGGATGCATCTACTATCCCCATCAAACGGCTACGTGTTCTAAAACCCCAACGGGAGCAAAGTGGAGATCTCAAAGGGTTCAGGCAGAGGTTCTATCCCCATGTCACTAAAGCCGAATGGAACGATTGGCGTTGGCAATTAGCCCATCGAATTACCTCATACGAAGAATTGGGGAAAATCCTCTATCTGTCCGATCACGAAACGAGGATTTTCCAGGAAAGTGGCAATGGGTTACCCCTGTCTATCACACCCTACTACGCGAGTCTATTGGATCCGAAGAACCCCCTTCAGGCCCTTAGACGTTCTGTAGTACCGGTCTTTTATGAGAAGGTGCTCAGTGCTGGAGAGAACGTTGATCCTTTGGGAGAAGACCATGATTCTCCTGTTCCCGGTCTGGTACATCGGTATCCTGATAGAGTCTTGTTTCTGGCTACCTATGCATGCTCCACCTACTGCCGGTACTGTACCCGATCGCGGGCTGTAGGACATCAGGAGACAGGAGATATTCGTAGTCGTTGGGAGCAGGCCATCCAGTATATTCAGGAACATTCCGAAGTTCGGGATGTACTCATTTCGGGGGGAGATCCTTTAACCCTTCCCGATGAGTCCATCGATTATATCCTGTCGAGGGTAAGCGCCATTCCCCATGTGGAGTTCGTTCGGATTGGCACAAAGGTGCCTGCAGTTTTACCCCAACGGATTACCCGATCCCTCCTAAAAGTCCTGAAAAAATACAGACCTCTGTGGATGAGTATCCACGCTACTCATCCTGATGAGCTGACTCCAGAAATGAGGGCTGCATGCAACCGCTTAGCCGATGCAGGGATACCGTTGGGCAGTCAAACGGTTCTCCTTGCGGGGATCAACGACTCTGTGGAAACCTTACGGAAACTCTTCCATGGTCTCCTGACGGTACGGGTCCGGCCCTATTACCTCTATCAGTGTGATCCTATTCCTGGTTCGGGACATTTCCGAACCTCGGTGAAAAAGGCTTTGGAAATCATGCAAGGTCTTCGAGGGTTCACCACGGGGTATGCAGTACCGACCTATGTGATCGACGCACCTGGAGGAGGGGGCAAGATTCCACTACTACCCGAGTATGTGGTAGGGTACGAGAACGGTGACCTTCTCTTACGAAATTTCGAAGGGAATACGTATCGGTACCCTGATCCCGGAGCAGCAGAGGGAAACTGTATCCGATGAGAACCATCGGTCTTACCTATGATTTGAAGGATGACTATCTCGCCGCTGGCTTCTCGACGGAAGAGGCGGCGGAGTTTGATTCCCCGCAAACGATTCAAGCTCTAGAAGATACGATAAGATCTCTTGGGTTCCAGGTGGATCGGATTGGGAACCTACGGGTGTTGATGAGACGGTTGCTAGCCGGAGATCGGTGGGATCTGGTGTTCAATATTGCCGAAGGAGCTCGAGGTCCAGGCAGGGAGTCCGAGGTTCCCTGCCTGTTGGAAGCCTTTCGGATACCCTATACCTTTTCCGATCCTATGGTGCTTGCCCTCTGCCTGCACAAAGGTATGACGAAACATGTAATCCGGGACAATGGTATTCCTACCTCGGATTTCATCGTCTTACAACAGGCGAAAGAAGTTGAGAAGGTAAGACTTCCATTTCCCCTTTTTGTGAAACCGGTGGCAGAAGGAACTGGAAAGGGGGTATCCACCCACTCGAAGGTGGAGAGCGCCGAAACTCTTCGAAGGACAGTAACCCAATTACTGGAGAAGTTCCAGCAACCCGTGTTGGTAGAACGGTTTCTCCCTGGGAAAGAGTACACGGTAGGAATTATAGGCACCGGTTCTGAGGCAGAGGTGATCGGAGGGATGGAGATTCGGTATGGGAGTTCTGCCGAGGGAGAGATCTATTCCTATTCGAACAAAGCTCAGTACGAGGGCCGGATTTCTTACCACCCCATCGAAGGGCCTGCGAAGGAAAAGGTTTACCAGATAGCATTGGATGCCTATCGGGTTCTTTGTTGTAGGGATGGGGGAAGGGTAGATATTCGGGAGGATGAGAGGGGAGAACCTCAATTCATGGAGATCAACCCTCTTCCCGGTCTTCATCCGGTGGATTCGGATCTACCGATCCTTGCCCGTCTCCACGGCATGCCTTATACTCGTCTGATCGAAAGAATCCTAACCTCCGCTTGTAAAAGGAACGGGCTCTAGAGGCGGAATGAACCGTTCTGAACCTCAACTATTGACCTTTCAAATTACCCAGGCAGAACGGCTTCGTGCTCGAAGGCTTTTCAACGTTTTTTCAGTTTTCAACACCTTTTCCTACCTATTGCTCAGTGGCAATATCCTTTCCCTCTATCTTCTTCGACTGGGGGCCAGCAGTACCCTCATCGGGATCATTTCTTCTTTTGCCTACGTTTCTTTCTTTTTCATGCTTCCAGGCCGGGTCATTGTCCGAAAGGTGGGGGTTTCAAGATTGTTTGCTTACTGCTGGACCGCCCGGTACCTGGCGGCTATCCCCTTGGTCCTATCCCCTTTCTTCATCCTGAGGGGACAGGGTAGGGTTGGTTTTTCACTGGTAGTTCTAGGAGCTCTTGGATTCCAGGTGATGAGAGGGATAGGTTTGGTAAGCAACAGTCCCATCATGGGGGATCTTTCAGAGGGGAAGGATAGAGGAGATTACCTATCTCGAATTCAGATCATTACCCACACGGTTTCCATTGTAACGGGTCTTCTGATGGCTTTTTCCTTAGGTACCGGACAAGCTTCTCTATTACGGTATTCCTTTTTGATCCTTCTGGGAATCCTATTGGGTCTAGTGGGGTGTATGTTCCTATTCAAACTTCCTCTGCACCTTGGGGGAGGATTCCCTATGGAAGAGGGGGTGTTCACTTCGATCAAACGTGCACTGAGAGAGGCTTCTTTTCTCCGCTTCATAAAGGTGTTTGCGCTAGTGATGGTAGTAGCGGGGATTACTCGTCCCTTTCTGGTTCTCTACTCTGCCGATGTGTACCAAGTGAGTGACAGTACAAACATGTACCTAACCGTAGTGGGAAGCCTAGGGGCTCTTACCATGGGAATGGTTGCCCAACTTCTTCTTGATCGAGTGGGACCCAAACCCATGCTGATCTTCTTTACCTTCATTTTTTTTCTTAGCATGTTTCCCATCGTTCTGGCGATTCCATTCCATGGATGGGGAGAGTACGTGTATCTAGGGATTCTGTTCTTTTTCTTTCATTTTGGAACACTGGGACAGGAGAACGCTTCTCAAACCTACTTTTACGGAGTAGTGCGGCCCCAGGATCAGATGGATCTTGGAATTCTTTACTATCTGATTTTTGGGTTGGGAGGTACCATAGGTTCTGCTCTAGGCGGCGTGATACTGGATGGAATCCACTCCCTTGGATTAGGGGATGTAGCCTCGTACCGTATTTTTTTTGGGGGAGGTATGTTCCTCACCTTCGTCGCTTTACTCTGGATGTCCCGTCTCTCACCCATAGGCTCGGTCGGCGTTCGGAATGCCTTAACCATCATGTTTTCTGCTCGAGACATAAGGGCCATCCTTCTCCTAAATAAACTGGATCGTACCACTTCCATAGAGGCTGAGAGACGGGTGATACGGGAAATGGGTGAAACCCCCTCCTCTGTATCATTGGAAGGTCTCCTGCAGCGACTGAGATCGCCTAGTTTTATCATCCGAAGAGAGGCCCTGCAGGCCTTAGAGACCCACGAACCGGATGATCGGGTAGTAGAAGCTCTATTACATGAATTGAAGACAGGAGAGTTCACCACTGCGTACTTAGCGGCAAGGATTTTGGGTAAGTATAGGATTCATAGGGGGATACCCCTTCTTCGGTTGTCCCTTCATTCTGAGGACTACCTTCTGGCAGCTGAAAGTATGGTAGCTCTGGCTCGGCTTCAGGATGCTCAGAGCAAAGGAAAGATCGAGGCTTTCCTAAAAGTGGCAAAGAACCCCTTTCTCATCATTCATGGTGCAGAAGCGGTGAAGATCTATCAGGATCCTTCTTCTATCAACCTGCTACTGGAACTGGCAGAACGACCGGAGCTTAACGATTCGGTCCGTAACCATGTAATTTTAGGAATTGCTGGACTCTTAAGAATGGAGGATTGGTTCTATCCGATCTTTACTGTCTTTTTAGACGAACCCTTCAAAGGGATAGATTTTCTCCTAGATCCCTTGTTAGCTATTCCTAAAGAGAGGGGTCTTCCTTACAGTAGAGAGCAGCTGATGGATGCCTTCTACTCCATCCCTCGGGATCCCTTGCAGTTTGGAACCTTTGCCAGGGAAATAGGGGGGAGTTGGGAAACCCTTCAATCCTTGCCCATCCCCTTCTATAAAGAATCTCTCTATAGGATCCCCGCGACAGCCTTCCTCTTAGGAGGAATTATCGTCTACTATACCCTCATAAGCAAGGATCAGGAATAGTATGCTTCCAACGAGTAGAGGAGACTCTCGAAAAGACGTATCGTTTCTCGCATGGGTTCTGGGGTACGTAAATCTACTCCTGCTCGTGCGAGGGAATCTAATGGAAAGAGGGAACCGCCTGTCTTTAGAAACGAAAGGTAACGGTTCCGCTCTTCTACCCCTCCCTCCAACACCTGTTTCGAGAGAGCGATGGCAGCGGCCAGTCCAGTGGCATACTTATAGACATAGAAAGACCGATAAAAATGAGGAATCCTCAATCCCTCTACTTCATCCTCCTCGTCAAGGGTAACCGCATCACCGAAGTATGTTTCGAGTAGATGGCGGTACAGTCTTCGGATGACCTCTACGGTAAGAGGTTTTCCCTGTTCTACCGATGCATGACACTGAAGTTCGAACTCCGCAAACATGGTTTGTCGGAAGAAGGTCCCAATGATATCATCGATGTGTTTCACTGTCAGATAACGCTTGAACTCTTCCGATGAGCTGGTCTTTACGAAATGATGCATGAGAAGTTGTTCATTGAAGGTAGAAGCAGTCTCGGCTTCAACAATAGAGTAGTTGTAATGGGGAAAGGGGTTGTTCCGGGCAGAATAGTAGGAATGCATCGAATGTCCCGCCTCGTGGGCTAGAGTGAACACATCCCGTAAAAGATCTTCCTTGAAGTTCATCAGGATATAGGGATCCCCAGTATAGGTACCAGCAGAAAAGGCTCCTGACCGTTTTCCTTTGTTCTCGTACCTATCTACCCATCCTCCCAGAAGTCCTGTTTTCAGGATGGAACAGTACTCTTCTCCCAGGGGTTCCAGAGATGCGACAACCCGTTCTACCGCCTCCTCATAGGTATGCCGCACGCGAATGTCTGGTACGAGGGGAACCTTGGTATCCCATAACCTCAAGGTGGGAAGTCCCAAGATCTTTTTTCTCAACCTATAGTACCGATGAAGCACAGGAAGCCCTTCATGTACTGTTTGTATAAGAGAGTGGTACACCTGGGTAGGCACATCATCGGGGAAAAGTTTAGCATGAAGGGCCGAGGGAAAGTTTCGAATCCGCGCAATATAGATGTCCAAATGAACACTACCCCCATAGAGACTAGCCAAAGTGTTCTTATACTGAGTAAAAAGCCTCATGTACTGCTTGTAGGCTTTTTCCCGAAGAGCACGGTCGGGATTCATCAGGAATGACTGAAAGGTAGAATGGGTCAGCGGTTTTTCCCCCTCCGGAGTAGTCAGTGTCCCAAAATCAAAGTCTACGTCTGTAAGGGCTGCAAACGCTTTTTCTGCGGTTTGATTCGCTTCCTGTTGAAGAGCGAGAAGTCTTTCCTCTGAAGGGGAAAGAGTATGGGGTTTATAGCGGAGAATTTTCTGGATCATGATCCGGTAGTCCGGGAGTTCCTTGAGAATCTGTTCCATCAGTTGGGGAGGAATAGCTTGGATTTCTGGCTTTAAATATCCTGCCAAAGCCTCCGCTTGCGTGGAAACTTGAAGGAACCTGCCCCAGCGATCCTGGTTCGTTGAATCGCCTCCATCTTCGCTTAACCTTAAATGGGCATAGTAGGCCAATCGCTCTTCTAGGATTCCTAGCTCTGTCATGAAATCGAGACAAGCTTTAACCGACCCTACCGAAGAGCTGAGAGTTCCTTGAAACTGAGGAATCTTTTGAACAAGTTCCCTGTATCGAAGGAGCCCTTCTTCCCACGCCTCTTCACTTACGAATAGGGAAGAAAGATTCCAGCAATACGCGGGGTTTACCTCTTTTCGTTCAGGTACTTTCATAGGGATTCTTCTCCAGATGGTTTTCTAGGATGGATCGGATGGCTCGGGCTGCTAACCCACGATGAGAAACTTGGTTCTTTTCTTCTAGGCTTAGTTCGGCTACTGTTCTCCCTTTCCAGGGAAGGTACAGAAGGGGATCGTATCCAAAACCTCCTGTTCCTCTGGGGTTAAAAGCAATTTCCCCTTCCAAGGTTTCCTGGGCTACAAACCACCGTTCGGGATGGATCAATAACACCATGCAACAGATGAAATAGGCCTTTCTATCTGTAATCGAACGCATCCGTTCTAGTAAAAGATGATGTTGCTCCTCATAAGTGGGTTTCCGTCCCAACTCTTTCTCCCCAAATCGAGCAGAGTAGACTCCCGGTTCCCCTTTCAGTGCAGGAATGGATAGGCCTGAATCATCTGCAATGATGGGGTAGGTTGATCGTCCTGCATCTAGGAGCAGTTTATGTAGGGTTCTCGCTTTTCCCAGGGAATTCTCTAGGTAGGTAGATCCAATCTCTTCATGATGGTAGGAAACTCCTAGATCCTGTGGAATCAGAAGGGTATGCCCATGAAAAAGGGCAGAGAGCTCTTCCTGTTTATGAGGATTCATTGATGCTAAAACTATGGTCATGGCCGCACTGTAACAAGAAAATCCCTCTCTGGGGAAGAGGGCGATGGGTATACGGATCAGTCCCTCAGTACCCCTTTTTCAGATAGTAAAGCATGGAATCGATAGATCCTTTCGGTATACCGAGGATCTCAGCAACCTTTCGATGGGTAGGACATAGGTAATGGTGGGATAGCTTCATCTGAAGTTTTTCAAAGTAATACTTTAAACGGGAAAGACGTTGGATGATCATTTCTTTTGCCAGTCCATTGGTACATCGATCCATTTCTTCCTGAAGGGAACAGATGCGAAAGTAGAGTTTACTTCGTCTTTCCTGCAACAAGCGAAACCGTTCTTCTTTTTTTAAGAGGGTTGTACGGGTAACCTCTATGAGATGAAACAGGACTTCCTGGTTCATCCCAATCGATTGGGCGATTGTTTCAATGGTTCTATCCTCCAAATCATACGCTGCTTTCAGGGAAAGAAGAAGAAGTTTCTTTGCCTGTTTTTCTGTTACCGTGGGATCCGAACCTACTTGCGTTTTAACAGCCTTTTTTCTTTTCCCTGACTCTTTCCCAGGCTTTCTCCCTTTGGGGACTTTCTGGAAGGGAGGAGAAGATTCGCAAATATCTAGACCTATGGTTTCTTCTTCTACCCAAGAGGGGACCATAAGTTTCCATTCAGAAAAGGCAAATTGTTGGACTCGATCCGCTTTTAGCTTGGATTTTAAATAAGTTTTCATATGCCACTTCAAGCAGGTACGGAGGTACGCTTCAATACCTTTCCCCTGTTCCTGGTAATGATCGATGATGTAGGGGATTCTGGTATGGAAGGAAAGGAAAAATTCTGCACAGTCTTCCTCTGAGCAGTACTTGAACTTCAGAGGAAACTGATACACATAGAGGCTTATGGATCGAACTAGGATCTCGTACCCTTCCCCTGATCGAACATAATCTTCCCAAGCGTTCTGTATCGTGCTGGTCATGGCAGGAGATTCTAATGCAATTGGGATGCCAATGGATGAATGAATATGAATCGATTTAGTTCTCGGGTATCGTTACATTCTGTTACATTGGTAGAAACCTATTACCCACCCTAGGAGCTGATAGAGTTCTACGGTACCCTCTTGGAACGGTGTAAGACATCTGTGAACGGTGTATCGGTTTCAGGAAAAAAGTACTTTCAACGCTGTGTCTACATTCCCGAATGGAGCACTCACCTGTACCCCCGCAACGAATGGACGAATAGCTTGAATGATTTCCCGGGCAATGGCGATCCCCGTAGCTCGCGCTTCCTCCCTGGATCCTGCTTTTTCCATCCGTTCCATGATCGACTGGGGGATTCGAACCCCGGGCACTTCATTGTTAAGAAACCGGGCATTCTGCAAGGAAGCCAAAGGCCATACTCCTGCAATCACCTTCAGTCCTAGATGACGGGTCCGTTCTAGGAAGGTGAGGAGGGCCTCCACATCGTACACTGGTTGGGTGATACAGAAATCTGCCCCTGCTGCTACCTTCTGTGCCAATCTGGAAAGTTCTCGTTCCTGATCAAGGTGGGTTGGATCGGCACCGACTCCGATGAGAAAGGTGGTTGGCGGATTCACCTCCTTGCCGCCGATGTCTACCCCCTGGTTCAGTCGATAAGCGATACGGGTAAGACCAATGGAGTCCAGGTCGAATACAGCTGTAGCTTGGGGATAATCTCCTAGCTTTGGAGGATCACCGGTTATGATAAGTAGATTCTTTATCCCTGCAGCGGCACACCCTAACAGGTCGGACTGTAGCCCAATGATGTTCTTGTCCCTGCAGGTTACATGGAGGACGGTTTCTATTCCAGCTTTCTCCTGAATCCGAAGGGCTGTAACCATGGGATTGATCCTTGAGCTTGCCCTTGGACCATCAGGAATATTGATGGCATCTACCCCCGCTGCTTTACAGAGTCTAGCCTTCGATAGGATCCCCGAGAGGTCGTACCCCAACGGTGGGGTTAACTCTACACTGGTAACCCATGAACCAGCTTCAAGTTTTGCCCCCAATTCGCTTCGGGATTCTCGGGGGGGTGGGGTACGGAGGGTAACTGTGGGAGTAGGGGTTGAGATCTCTACCCGATGCCGAAAGAACGCTTTTACTGAACGCGCTGTCTCTGCAATATGGGCCGGAGTGGTGCCGCAGCATCCTCCGACTGCCGAGGCTCCCATTTCAGCGAACCGTTTTGCGTAAGTCGCGAAGTATTCTGGAGTGGTCATGTAGATCATCCGGTCATGAACCAACTGAGGGTAGCCGGCGTTGGGCATGATGAGAACCGGAAGAGGGGCATGAGGAAGAAAATCTTCCAGGTATTCCAACATCTGTTTCGGACCAACGGAACAGTTGAAACTGATCATGAAGGGTGGATGGGAAAGTTCGAGGATAGGTGCAAAGAACTCCTCGATCCGCTCGCCCGCTCGGGAGATGTTTCGTTCTCCAAAAGCCAGGCTCCCTATATAGGGAATCCCGGCTTCGGAAGCAGCTTTCGCAGCGATCTTCAACTCGGCTGATCGTGAAAAGGTTTCGAAGATAATGAAATCCACCCCACCTTCCTGTAATCCTAGTATGGGTTCAAGGAAGGCTTCCAAAGCGTCCCGTTCCTCGATATCTTTACCTACGATTTTCCCTAAGGGTCCTACAGAGCCTGCTACATACAGCTCATCCCCAGCTACATCCCGCGCTAGTTCAGCAGCACTCTTTGCGATGGAGCGAACCCTATCTGCCAGAAGGTATTCAGCAAATTTGTATCGATTCGCTCCAAAACTGTTGGTAGTGATTACATCACAACCTGCGTTCTTATGTTCCTCGTGGATCGTGCGGACTACCGAAGGTTTGCTGACGCAGAGTTCTTCGAAGCACACGTTGATAAAATGGTTTCGATTGTACAGTTCTGTACCCATCGCTCCGTCGAAGATGATAGGTGGTTTCTTTAAAAGTTCTTCGATTGATCTTCGCATCAAAAGGAAGCATATCAAAAAACATCCTTTGATGGAAGAATCGAAGATTGATTCAATAATTGGATCTGGGTATGATTCTTCACCAAGGAGAACAATATGATTCATAGGATCGGAAATCGGGTACCTTACACAAAGGATGCAGCTTTTATTGCTTGGAATGCAGAAGTGTCTGGGTCTGTAACTCTGGGAAAGGATGTAAGTGTGTGGTTTGGTGCTGCCCTTCGGGGGGATATAGAACCGATTACAGTAGGTGATGGGACCAACATTCAGGATAATGCTACCTTGCACACCGATTTCGGTGCTCCTTGCACGGTTGGAAAAGGGGTAACTATTGGCCATAATGCGGTGATCCATGGGTGCACGGTAGAGGATGGGTGCCTCATTGGGATGGGGGCAGTAATCCTAAGCAGGGCTGTGATTGGAAAGGAATCGATTGTAGGAGCGGGAGCTTTGGTAACTGAAGGGAAGGTATTCCCTCCCCGATCGTTGATCCTAGGAAGTCCTGCCAAGGTAGTCCGCACTCTGGACGATACCGCGGTGGAGGGGATCCGAAAGAATAGTGACAACTATATTAAACTAGCGAAAGAGGCGGCAGAAAACTATCAAGAAGGTTAATGCAGCCTCTGGATGATCTTTTCGACCGGTACTTCCCGATCGATCAGGCCTAACCGTTTGAGGGTACTGATGGAATCCTTGTATACAGTAGGATCAATGCTTCCAAACGGTCCTGTGGTTTCAAAGAGGGTACAGGTTTCCTTGAGGACCGTTTGTAAAAACTTCCCCTTTACAGGATCTGGTTTACCGATATAGGGGTAAGAAACCTGATACGCTTCCTCTTGATGCTGTATAGTATAGCGAATGGCCTTCTCAGTAGCCCGAACAAAGGCTCCCAATACTCCCTGTTTTTTCGATAGGATAGAAGTACTGGTAATGAAGGAGGCTCCAACCATAGAAGAAAAATCCTTTACATCCCATTGCACGATCCTAATTCCCGATTCTTTTAACTGGATGGGTTCGTTGTTCGAGAAACATACAGCCCCATCCACTCGATCAGCTAGTAAAGTGGAAATCTGGGTGTAACCAATCCGCTCGATCTTTACTTTTTCCTTTAACTGGAACCGTTCCAGAAATAATTGTAATCCGATCCAACTGGTACCGTACAACTCTGGAGTCCCGATGGTCTTTCCCTTAAAGTCCTCAGGTGTTTTTATTCGGTCTGCTTTTGCCAGGATGGTCACGGGGTACTTCTGGTAGTACTGGAAAATCGCTCGTAGATCCACCCCTTTTGACGCTGCGATGATCAGTTGGTCCGAATCGGAAAGCCCTAAATCGATCTTGCCAGCTGCTAAAAGGGAAAAGATATCCATGCCGAACCCATACTCGATTTCCAAACGCAACCCTTCTTCCCTATAGAACCCCTTTTCTATCCCAAGGTAGAGAGGGGCGAACTGGATGTGAGGAATGTATCCAATGGCTACCCGAATCGTTTGTTCCTGTGCCCTCACGGATTGGAGCCCGGGACAGGATAAAAGTCCCCAAGCGAGTACTATTCTGAGTACCCAATTCGGGAGTTCCTTTTTAGAATGTATCCTATGCATACAAAATCATCCTCCTTCGCTGGAGAGTTGCCGTAATCGGGGCGGGGGGGTCAAGAGACGCTTCCGGATCCAGTAGTAGGATAGGGAGGCGATTCCATAGTAGAGAAGTCCCAGGGTAATGAGCCAGATCAAGGCTACGAACATCATCTCTATATCGAAGTTGGCTTTTGCCCGGTTCACTAGAGCTCCCAAACCTTCATGGCCGGAAACGAACTCTCCTACTACCGCTCCGATCACCGATAGAGTGATGGAAATCTTTACTCCGCTGAAGATCCCCGGTAGCGCAGCGGGAAACTCCATCCCGAATAAACTCTGGAGTTTACCGGGTTTGTAGAAACGGATCAAACACTGAACCCGTTCCTCCGAATGTCGAAACGCGGCAATGATGTTGATCAGAAGAGGAAAGAAGATCACGATCACCGAAGTGACGATCCTAGGCAGGATCCCGAACCCGAACCAAAGCACCAGGAACGGTGCAAGGGCTACCGATGGGATCGTGTTGGCTCCGATAAAGTAGGGCATTAGCAAGCGGGAAAGGAACTTGAACTTGGCGATGCCAAACCCTACGATCATGCTCAATGCAAAGGCGATCCAAAAACCTAGTAGGGATTCGGTCACCGTGAGTTCCAGGTCGTGGAGGATGGTACCATTCAGAAGAGTCTCCACAAACTTTTTTAAAATCGACCTGGGGGCAGGGAAGATTAGATCTGGGATCGCTAGAGCATGCTTCAAGAAATCGATTAGGAAAAAGAGAAGCAACACTTCAAAAGGAAGGAGAAGGGTGCTCCAGTGGGTTTTTATGTACCGGAGGATCTGTTTTCCCGTAAAAAGGAGGGTACTCCCCGAGATATTACCGGTATGCGATGGTGTAGCTGGTTCGGAAGCAGGTCGTTCTATCTCTGTTTCCCAAAGGAATTGCACTTCTCGTCGAATGGAACTGTTCACTTCCTGTTGTGCCTCCGTAAGAACAAAGAGGCCATTAAGGGATTTCCCTTCACCTATCAGGTTTTTTTCGATCGTTTTGATATCAAGGATCCGTCCCGGCAGAGGGGAAAGGACGTAGATCCGGTCGGATAGGAAACAGGCTTCTTCCACAGAGTGGGTAACGAGAATCACCGTGGTCTTTCGGGTGGAATGCAATCGTTTCACGAGAAGGTTCAATCGTTCCCTAGTGATAATATCGAGGGAAGAGAAGGGTTCATCCAGTATCAAAAGATCTGGTTCAGTGATGAGGGCCCGGGCAATCTCGACTCGTTTCTTCATACCGCCGGATAGTTGGTGAGGGAAATAGTACTCGTATCCTTTGAGGCCGACGGAATCAAGGACTTCTATTGCCCGGAAGGTGAGGGATTCAGAAAGGGGGACCTGCTTCAGTTGAAAGGGAAGAAGGACGTTATCCAGCACATTCTTCCATTCTAGGAGAGTATCGTGCTGGAACACGAGGGAGATCCGTTCCGCATCGATGGACAGCTCTCCTTTCCAGCCTTTCTGAAGGCCTGAAAGGATATTCAATAGGGTAGTTTTTCCGCAGCCTGAAGGTCCAATGAAACTAACGAACTCCCCCCTTTCGATAGCGAAGGTCAATTGGGAAAGGATTTCCGTTTCACTAAAGGAAAAGGATAAGTTTCTGGCCAAGACTACGGGCATCCCTCTGCAATATAGTGCTAGAGCGGGCTCTGTCAAGGGTGATGCCCAGAGAAAGTAACGCTGGGGTTGTAAAAAGCGGTCAGAATACGGTACAAGTATCCCCATAGGGGGGACTATGCCAAAGAAGGAGCCATTGCCACTACAAGGGAACCTGTTTCGATTCGTGCCTACAGAGAAGGAGATTCAATCCCTTCCGAAAAAGAAGCGGGTTCGAATGCTCTTTGAATTGTTTGTGATTCGCGAGTTCGAGACCCGCTTGCTCGAATTGAAGGATGCGGGGTTGGTACATGGCCCTGTGCATTCCAGTATCGGGCAGGAAGGAGCAGCCGTAGGAGTGATGAGCGCGTTGGATCCCAGGGATGCAGTAGCTTCCACCCATCGGGGGCATCATCATTTTCTTGCTAAGGCCTTCGGGTACTACTTACGTGACTACGATCCTGAGACTCAAGTTCCCGTAGAATTACATCAACTTCTGGAACGAACCCTGGCAGAGATCATGGGGCTATCTCAGGGGTTCTGCCGGGGTAGAGGGGGTTCTATGCATCTAGGAGATAAGGGATGCTACTGTTATGGAACGAATGCCATTGTAGCAGGGGGAGTCCCCATGGCAACGGGGCTTGGGTGGTCTTTTGCGTTGAATAATGAGCCTCAAGTGGCGGTTTCTTTTCTAGGGGATGGGGCAGTTCACCAGGGGGTGGTACACGAAGTGATGAATATGGCGAACCTATGGAAGATACCTGTCATCTATTTCATCGAGAATAATCTGTATGCGGTAGCTACCTCTGTGAAAGAAGCGTCTGCTGTTTCCCGGTTGGCTCAGATCGGAATGGGATATGGACTTACCTGCCTAGTGATCGACGGGATGGATCCTGATACGGTGAGGCTTGCGGTTCAATTCGCTCGAAAAGGGGCTGTTGAAGGAGCGGGACCTTTCTGGATTGAGGCTGAAACGTACCGGTATCGACACCATGCCCAAAGCCTTCCGGGGAGTGCCTTTGGGTACCGGGATAAAGAGGAAGAACAGAGGTGGCAAGAGCGAGATCCCTACCGTACCTACTCGGAAAAACTTATTCGAGAGAAGGTCTTGAGCGAAGATAGAGTTTCCCAGTTAAAAATACATGCAAGCCAGATAGTACAAAGGGTGGTAGACAAACTGGTACAAAAGCAAGGGGTATCCCTAGTGGTACCGGAAGATCTATACCCGAGGGCAGAGGAGCTAGAGATCGGTATCCGGAGTAATGGAAAGGAACTGGAAACCCTTCCCTATACGGAAGATCCATGGGTCGAGTTAGAGGGGTCTCATCCAGTATCCCTACCACCGGATGGGGAGAAAAAAACTTACGTGGATGTGATCTCTGAAGTGATTGGAAGACGGATGGAACAGGATTCCCGAGCATTCGTGATTGGGGAAGAGGTAGGACACCTTAAAGGGGGGGCCTACATGGCCACCAAAGGTCTCTCTAAGCGGTTTCCAGGAAGGGTGATCGATACCCCTATTTCGGAAGCAGGGTTTACGGGCATGTCCTTAGGGTTGGCTTTGTCGGGGAAGCGTCCGATCGTGGAGATCATGTTCCCTGATTTTGCACTGGTGGCGGCGGATCAACTGTTTAACCAGATCGGGAAATGTAGGTTTATGTACGGAAACCAGCACGATGTTCCCTTGATCGTTCGAACCCGGGTGAGTATCGGTACAGGATATGGAGCCCAGCATTCGATGGAGCCAGCTTCTCTCTTTGCCTTGTTCGAAGGGTGGCGTATCGTAGCTCCTTCTACCCCCTTCGATTACATTGGGTTGTTCAATACTTCCTACCATAGTCTGGATCCCGTTCTAATCATAGAACATCAAGCTCTTTACCCAATGGAAGGGTGGGTGCCAAAGGATCGGGACTACTGTATTCCCTTTGGGAAGGCCCTCATTCGAAGGAAAGGAAAGGACGTTACGGTAGTGAGTTATTCACGCATGGTACATCGTGTCCTGGAAGCCGCAGAACTCCTTAAAAATAGAGGAATAGAAGTGGAAGTGATCGATCTAAGAACCCTGGATCTATTGGGTGTAGATTACGAAACAATTGGTAAGTCCTTGAAAAAGACGGGGCGACTCTTGATTGTGGAGGAGGGTCACCTATATGGCGGAATCGGAGGACACATGGCCGATGAGGTGCAACGGAGATTTTTCGACGAACTGGATGGGGAGATCCTTCGTTTGGGGGGAAAGAACCTTCCCATGCCAGTGTCGAAACCATTAGAAGCGTTGTGCATTCCCGATGTGAAGGATATCGTGGTGCAGATCCAAAGTGCTTTGCAGTAGTCACAGTAGGAGGGAACAAAGATGGAAACCTTACAGGAAGCCTTCCTAGAAAAGTATGGTAAGAAAGAGTATCGGATTGTGAGGTCCCCTCTACGAATCTGTCCTCTAGGGGCTCATGTGGATCATCAACACGGGTACGTAACCGGGATGGCCCTTGATGCATCCATCTATTTCATGTATTCCCCAGATCCGGAAGGGTATATCCGCGTGCAGAGTCTAGATTTCCCCGATGAGGAATACTTCCATTTAAACCATGTACCCGACATGATTCCTGGATACTGGGGAAACTACCTACGAGGAGCAGTCCTTTCCTTAGGTCGTCAGTACAAACTCCGGAAGGGTATACAGGGAGTAATCCGAGGTAAACATCCCATCGGTGGGTTATCCTCTTCGGCTGCCGTACTAACCGCTTACCTTATGGCTCTAGCTGAAGTGAACGATGTAGTCCCTACGAAGGAGGAACTGATTCGCTTAAGTCACTGGGTGGAAACGGATTTCATCGGTTTGAATAATGGGATCTTGGATCAGTCTGCCAATATCCTTAGTAAGGATGGTCACCTGATGGTGATGGATTGCCGTTCCGAACAGTACGAGCTGGTTCCCAAGCATCCCCATATGCCCCCGTATGAGATCATAGTGGTGTATTCAGGGATCAGCACCGCCTTGATGGGCACGGATTACAACAATCGGGTGGATGAATGTAAGGTAGCTGCCTGGATCTTGCAGGAACTAGATTCTGGGAAAGTTTCCTCGTTAAAACAGGTGAGATTACGGGATATTGACCCTGCGCTCTATGAGACGTTGAAAGATAAACTACCGGGACGATTCAGAAAAAGGGCAGAGCATTTCTTTACCGAGAACCAGCGGGTACTGGATGGAGTACGTTATTGGAGGCAGGGGGATCTATCGAAGTTTGGGAGCCTTATGTTCCAGTCAGGGGAAAGTTCTATTCGGAACTATGAATGTGGTTGCCCGGAGTTGATCACCATCTTTGAAATACTAGCCTCCTCCAATGGAGTGTATGGAGCTCGGTTCAGTGGAGCTGGATACCGGGGTTGCTGTATCGGGTTAGTAGATCCAGCGATGAAAGAAGCCGTCCGGGAGCGGATCCAATCTATCTATCCAGAACGACATCCGAGGTACAAGGATGTGTTCAAGGTTTACTTCAGTAAGACTGCGGATGGGGCTCGATTCCTCACCCCGGAAGAAGTTCGACAATTCTCTGAATAGACTCCTGTAAAGGGCAATGTATGAAATGTGTACTTCTTGTGGCGGGGTTTGCTACTCGCCTGTATCCTTTGACCCTCCATACTCCCAAACCTCTTCTGGAGGTAGGAGGCAAGACGATCCTGGACAGGTTGATAGAAAAATTAGAGGAAATTCCTTCACTCGACGAGGTAATCCTAGTAAGTAATGGGAAGTTCTTTTCTACTTTTATTCAATGGGCATCGAAGTGTACCTTCTCTAAAAAGCTCACAGTTCTGAACGATGGTGCCCTGGATAATGAACATCGGTTGGGGGCGGTAGCGGATCTGGAGTTTGCGGTTCGAAAAAAGAACATGATAGAGGATACTTTGGTATTGGCAGGTGACAATCTGTTCGATTTCTCCTTAAAGGCCTTTGTAGATTTTTTTTATACCAAGGGAGCAGATTGCATCACTGCCCACCGGGTAGAAGATCCAGAGCAACTTAGGCGAACGGGTGTAATCATCGTAAACTCTGAAAGCAGGGTGCTGGAGTTCGAGGAGAAACCGAAACATCCGAAAAGTAACTTAGCGGTTCCTCCCATCTATCTGTACCGCTCAGATACTCTGCCCCTGTTAAAAATCTACCTGGAAGAGGGAAACAACCCAGATGCACCAGGGAACTTCATACCTTGGCTTCTCCGACGGAAAGAAGTGTACGCATACCTGTTCCCAGGCAAGCGGTACGACATTGGCACACCTGAGAGCCTCAAAGAGGTCCGTCGTGTGTATGAGCCCCACACGTAAGGAATTGACAGGAGATAGGAAAATGGATAGTGTATGGGAAGTGTGGGCGACTAGCTCAGTTGGATAGAGTACAAGCCTCCGGAGCTTGGGGTCGTGGGTTCGAATCCCGCGTCGCCCATCCTTATTCCAAGGAAAGGTACCTTACAACCTTTTGAACCCTCCGCTCAATCAAATAGTACAGGGCTTGAGGGTATTCCTTCTTTTTGATCAGTTCCTTGAACTTAGCGAGCACCCCTGCTGAAAGCGCCTCGAGGGATTCATACTCTTCCGTGGAGAAGGTATCTAGGAACTTGAAAAGCGATCGGAGGGCTGCTATTTCAGCCTGGATGAGGCTAGAGTTTTCCTGTAACACATAGTTGGTTATTTCATGTTTCTGTTCATAACAGCGATAGATTTCGAGGAGCGTATTTAGGTCTTCCTGTATTTCTTCCAACTCCATCTTGAGGATCGAAAGAAACTTATGGGCTTTTGTTTTCATGGGGACCTCCTTCTACACCCCTCATGGTGAATCCATTTCTTTTTAATTGTACGCTCAGATAATCCGTTTTACAACGTTTTTCTGTTTGCATTTTTCAAATAAGTGAAGTATATTTTTAAAAGGGAAGGAGGTCTGAATGACTACTCCACCGAAGGGGAAAGGCCGGTGAGGAGCCGGCATTCGGAAGACATAGACTGGTATATTGCAGCGTGCCTTTTTAGGCACAGATTAGATGTGTGTGAGGTCACGAAGAGTAAGACACCTCTTCGGACTTCTAAAAGCCGGAAGTGAGTTCCGGCTTTTTCTTTTTAAGAACAACGGTTGCGAGTTGATACAGTACTGTATCCCTGGTGTTCGATCTTTGCATTCCGCAAAAAAAGTGGTAAGGTTGAGTATCGAAGCATACGTTTGGGAGGGGAACGATGCCGATACAAGAAGCTCCTGTATACGATGAAAGTAAAATCATTACTCTTAGTTCCTTAGAACATATCCGTCTCCGCACGGGGATGTATATTGGCCGGTTAGGAGATGGAAGCAGCTTCGATGATGGAATCTATATCCTTCTGAAGGAAGTAATCGACAACAGTGTAGATGAGTTCATCATGGGGTACGGCACGAGGATTGAGGTGACTCAGGAGGGCACTCGGATTCGGGTTCGGGATTATGGACGAGGGATTCCTCTCGGAAAGTTGTTAGAGTGTGTGTCGGTTATCAATACCGGGGCTAAGTACAACGATGATGTGTTTCAGTTCAGCGTGGGGTTGAACGGTGTAGGTACGAAGGCGGTCAACGCCCTTTCTGTGTTCTTCCGGGTGGTATCCTACCGGGATGGGCAATGGGCTGAAGTTCGTTTTTCTAAAGGTAAACTCCTGCACCAGGAATCGGGAAAACGTTCAAAAGAGAAGAATGGGACCTTAGTTGAGTTCGAACCCGATCCCGAGCTATTTGGCGAGTATGTATTCAACCAGGAATTTATAGAAAAGCGACTATGGACATATGCCTATCTGAACAAGGGCTTAACTCTCACGTACAATGGAAAGGAGTTCCATTCGGAGCGGGGGCTAGAGGATCTCCTAGCTTCTGAGATCGGGAATAATAGGCTGTACGATCCTATCTATGGTTCCGGGAGCTCGCTGGAGTTTGCCTTTACCCATACGGAGAACTATGGGGAAACGTACTTTTCCTTTGTCAATGGACAACACACTGTAGATGGGGGAACTCATCTTTCTGCTTTTCGGGAAGGTGTGTTGAAAGGGATTTGCGAATACTTTCAAAAGAGCTTCAATGGATCGGATGTACGAGAAGGGTTTGTAGGGGCTATTGCCATCAAGCTTAAGAATCCTATTTTCGAAAGCCAAACAAAGAACAAGTTGGGGAATACAGAGATTAGGCCCTGGATCGTAGGGGAGGTGAAGTCTGCTATCGTGGACGCCCTTCATAGGAACAAGAAGCTGGCAAAAGTGTTGGAGGGGAAGATTCTTCAGAATGAAGCCCTACGGAAAGAACTCACCCTCGTTCAAAAAGAGGCAAAGGAGGCGGCGAAAAAAATAGCTCTCAAGATCCCCAACCTGAAGGACTGTAAGTATCACAGGGGGGAGGACGGGGAGGAAGGTGAAAAATCCATGATCTTTCTCACCGAGGGGCAATCTGCATCTGGTTCGATGGTTTCTGCTCGAGACGTGTACCATCAGGCGATCTTTTCCCTACGGGGCAAACCTCAGAACATGTACGGTCGCAGGCGGACGGCGATCTATCAGAATGAAGAACTCTATAACCTGATGACCGCATTAGGAATCGAACATTCAGTGGAAGATCTTCGGTATGGAAAGGTGATTCTAGCTACCGATGCAGACCACGATGGGTACCATATCCGAAACCTGCTCCTCACCTTTTTCTTGAACTATTTCGAGGAATTGGTTCTTGCAGGGAGGTTGTTCATCCTGGAGACACCGCTGTTTCGAGTACGGAACAAACAGGAAACCCGGTACTGTTATTCTATTCGGGAACGAGACCAGGCGATGAAGGAACTTTCAGGGTGCGAGGTGACCCGATTCAAAGGATTAGGAGAAATCTCTCCCAAGGAGTTTGGTCAATTCATTGGCCCCAACATGCGATTGGTGGAGGTGAACGTAAAATCCGTGAAAACCATCCCTGATACACTGGAGTTCTACATGGGGAAGAACACCCCCGAACGAAGGGATTTCATCATGGAGAACCTGATCTAGTATGACCTATATCACCAACCTCTACCAAACGAACTTCCTCGAGTATGCATCCTATGTAATCAAGGATCGAGCCATCCCCCATCTAGATGATGGGTTAAAACCGGTTCAACGTCGAATCCTTCATTCCTTATTTGAAATGGATGATGGAAAGTTCCACAAAGTGGCCAATGTAGTAGGCCACTGCATGAAATACCATCCCCATGGGGATGCATCCATCTATGAAGCCTTGGTGAATCTGGCCAATAAGGAACTCTTCATCGAAAAGCAGGGGAACTTTGGGAATATCTTTACCGGAGATGCTCCTTCGGCTGCCCGGTATATCGAATGCCGGGTTTTGCCTTTAGCAAAAGAGATCCTCTACAACCCGGAACTGACCCAGTACGAAGATAGTTATGATGGTCGAAACAAGGAACCCGTTACCTTTCCTGCGAAGATACCCTTGGTCCTTTTACTAGGCGCAGAGGGGATTGCCGTGGGAATGTCCACCCGGATCCTCCCGCACAATCCCGTTGAGGTGATGGAAGCGATGAAAGCCCGCTTAAAGGGGAAGAAGGCAACGGTGTACCCCGATTTTCCCACCGGTGGGATCCTGGATGTCACGGATTACCAGGATGGAAATGGAAAAGTTCGAGTCCGGGCAAAACTTGATACCAGCGATCCTAAACGGATCGTAATTCGGGAACTTCCCTATGGCTGTACTACCGAGAGCATGATAGCTTCCATCGAAGCAGCTGCTCGGAAAGGGGTATTGAAGATTGCAAGTATCAACGATTTTACCACCGAAGAGGTAGAGATCGAGATTAAACTTGCTCGAGGTACCTATTCCAAGGATGTTGTGGACTCTCTTTTTGCGTTTACTGACTGCGAGGTCTCCATTCCTGTGAATCTCTTGGTGATCAAGGATAAGACCCCTGTACAGATGACAGTAGGTGAGGTGATCGATTATCACACTAAACGTCTTACGGAAATCCTCAAACAGGAACTCCTCCTGGAACAGAACACCTTACTGGATCGACTCCATATTCGTACCCTGGAACAGATCTTTGTGGAGGAACGGATTTATAAAAAAATCGAGGAGAAACGAACAGCGGAAACAGTGGTAAAAGCGGTAATCGATGGATTCAAACCTTTTTCTACCCAGCTTCTTCGTCCTGTTACCGAAGAAGACGTGGAAAAACTTCTAAAAATTCCCATTCGGAGGATCTCTCTTTACGATATTCAGAAGAATAAAAAAGAGATGGAGGAGATCAAGGGAAGGTTGAAGGAGATTAAGCATCACCTCGCTCATCTAGTGGATTATGCGGTGGCCTTCTTGGATGGAATCATTGAGAAATATGGGAAACGCTTCCCTCGTCGGACGATGATCAAGAGCTTCAAGAAGGTGGATGCCCGAGAAGTGGCCGTCAAGAACCTGAAACTCCGTTACGATGAGGAATCAGGGTATCTAGGGTATGGAATTACCACTGGAACTGTTCTGTTTGAAGTTTCGCCCTTCGATCGGATCCTTATTGTGCGGGGTTCGGGGGTTTTCTCTGTACAGAATGTACCTGAAAAGCTATTCGTGGACAAACATCTCCTCTACTGTGGGGAAGCAGACAAGGAGCGATTGTCCCAAAAAGTATTTTCTGTTTTATATCGGATGAAGGATTCCGGTCAGGCATATCTCAAACGCTTTCGTATCGGAGGATATATTCTTGACAAAGCATACGAAGCAGTACCTCCGGAAGGGGAAGCCTTACATCTAACAACCAAGGAAGATGCCTATATCTACGTGAAGTATGAAAAAACAGCAAGATCCAAGGTTGAAGAAGAAACTTTCCCCCTAAAAAAGTTCCCTGTCAAGAACGTACGTTCTGCAGGGAGAAGACTTTCTTCTAGAGCCATTATCACAGCCCGGTTTGTAAAAGGGGTAGCGAAGGGAAAGGAGAAACTAAAAGAATTAGAGGAAAAAACATAATCCTTGCTAGTACTTAAAGTTATAAGTTTTCCTTGACAAAGCGGATAATACCTATATAATTCACAAAAAAGGTAAAGTGGGAGGAATCCAATGCCATACTGGTTACTGGTTCTCCTTCCTCTTACTGGTTTTGTTTTAGGTTGGATTGTTAGATGGTTGTATGCCAGATTTCAACTTTCATCTTTGGAGCAAAAAGCTGAAAGAATCAAGCAGGATGCGATTAAAGAAGCAGAAGCTAAGAAAAAAGAGCTTATCCTTGAAACGAGGGATCAGCTTCTTCGTGAAAGAACACAGCAGGAACGGGAAATTCGAGAGCGGAGGAATGAACTTCAACGGTTCGAACGCAGACTGCTTCAGCGAGAGGAGACCTTAGAGCGAAAGTTGGCTCAGGTAGACAAACAAGCCCAAACCTTACTAGCCCGTGAGAGGACATTAGCGGAGAAGGAAGAGTATTTAGTACAGCAGGAAGAGCGATGGATCAAAGAACTGGAACGGGTTTCCGGTTTGAGTTCAGAAGACGCGAAACGTCTTATTATTTCGACCTTAGAGAATGAAGCCCGGCACGATGCACAGGTCATCCTGAACAAGATCGAACAGGAGATGAACCTAGCTGCGGAGAAAAAAGCACGGGAGATCCTCATCGCTACCATGCAACGAATCGCTACGGATGTGACTTCTGAGGTTACGGTCACTACGGTGAGCCTTCCCAACGATGAAATGAAGGGACGAATCATCGGACGGGAGGGGAGAAACATTCGAACCTTAGAAACCCTCACGGGGGTAGACATCATCATCGATGATACCCCCGAAGCGGTAGTCATATCCTGTTTCGATCCAATTCGAAAAGAAATTGCTCGTCGAACATTGGAGAAACTCATTTCCGACGGACGGATCCACCCTGCGCGGATCGAAGAGATGGTTCAAAAAACGACCAAGGAAATAAACCAGATCATTTACGAGGAAGGGGAGAAAGTGCTCTTTGAATTAGGGATCCATAACTTCCCTCCCGAAGGAATCCGTGCTCTGGGAAGGTTACATTTCCGAACCAGTTACGGACAGAATGTACTGGCCCACTCTAAAGAAGTAGCCATTCTGGCTGGGATGCTGGCAGGCGAGTTGGGTGCGGATCGGGAGATTGCCAAACGAGGGGCTCTATTACACGATATTGGCAAAGGGGTGGAGAGTGAGGGGGATTCTACCCATGTGGAGTTGGGAATTGAACTAGCGAAGAAACTAGGAGAAGATCCTCGGGTGATCAACGCCATTGCTGCCCACCATGGAGATTCTGAGTTTAACTGCCTGGAAGCTGTAATTGTACAAATTGCCGATTCCATTTCTGCGGCTAGACCCGGCGCACGGCGGGAAACCCTCGATACCTATATCAAGCGATTAGAGAATTTGGAAAAGATTGCCAATGATTTCGAGGGAGTGGAGAAAGCGTACGCGATTCAAGCGGGCCGAGAGTTGAGAATCCTGGTAAATACGGACCGCGTTTCGGAAGAACAGACAAAGGAAACGGCCAAACAGATTGCCAAAAAGATCGAAGCCGATTTGCGGTATCCCGGCAGGATTAAAGTAACGGTGATACGGGAAACCCGAGTGGTGGAGTATGCCCGATAAGACCTTACGGGCATTGATCTTGGGGGATGTGGTAGGACAAGCCGGTTGTAGGGCTCTGCTCCTTCTTCTACCAGGATTAGTGAAGGAATACAGTGCAGATCTCGTGGTGGTAAACGGCGAGAACGCTGCTTCGGGGTTTGGCATCCTTCCCGATATGGTGGAAAAGTTTCTTTCCGCAGGGGTTCATGTAATTACCTCGGGTAACCATATTTGGCAACAGAAGGAGGTAGTGCCTCTCTTGGATCAGGAAGACCGCCTCCTGCGACCTCTGAATTATCCCAAAGGAGTGCCTGGGCACGGGTCCTGCATCGTGGAAATCCGAGGAACAAAAGTGGCGGTGGTGAATTTACAGGGAAGGGTGAGGATGAACAATATCCTATGTCCTTTCCTTGTAGGGAAGGAAGCTGCCCGAAAGATGGAAAAGGAAACGAAATTGATCCTTGTGGATTTCCATGCGGAGGATCCAGAGGAGAAAGAAGCTTTGGCTATGTATCTGGATGGGGAGGTAAGCGTCATCTTTGGGACTCACACCCATGTACAAACCGCTGATGAAAGGATCCTGCACAAGGGAACGGCGTATATTACGGACATTGGAATGATTGGTACCGACGACAGCGTGATCGGTTTTAAAACCTCCATTGCCTTGGAACGCTCCCTCACCCAACTTCCCATCAAAATGGAAGCAGAGGAAGGGCCTGCAGCGATCCATGGGATCGTAGTTAGTCTGGACGTAACCTCGGGAAAAGCTCTCTCTATCCAACGGATCCGTACAGTCTCTCCTATCTAAGTCATGAAGAGGAAAGGCCGTAGAATTCTCGATCTATTGCTGGATAGGTACCCCCAATGGAATCGGGAACAGTGTCTCGCCCTCATCCTGTGTGGAGAGGTAGTTGTCCAGGGGGAAACGGTAAGGGATCCTGCGAAGATCGTTTTCCCAGATGCAAAGGTGGAGGTCCATCCGTTTCGTTATGTATCGCGAGGAGGGATCAAATTAGAACATGCTTTGAAAGTCTGGAATATCCCGGTAACTGGAAAGGTGGTATTAGATGCAGGAGCATCTACAGGCGGGTTCACCGATTGCCTGCTTCAGTTTGGGGCTGCCCATGTCTATGCCATTGATGTGGGATACAATCAGATACATCCAAAATTCAGGAAAGACCCCCGGGTTACCGTAATGGAGGGAACTAATATCCTGGATATCCAAGTTCTTGCCCCTCCTCCGCATGGTTCGGTATGCGATCTTTCTTTCCGATCCCTCCGGGGTGTTGCTTCTCATATTCTTTCCCTTACCCTGGAGAACTGGCTAGTGGCACTGGTAAAACCCCAATTCGAAGGTGGAGTAGCCCTTCCAGGCTTTAGAGGTGTGGTTCGTTCAGAAGAGGCACTTACGCGAATCCTCGAATCGCTTCAAGAAGATTTGCAGCAAGAGGGTATTCAGACGAGGGAGATCCTTGAATCTCCCATTCGAGGAAGGGGAGGGAACCGAGAGTTTTTCTTTTATCTTGTCCGTGAATTGAAAGATTCACGGGACAACGGTTTCCCGATGTACACACCTTCGGGACTCAAGTAATCTAGCTTCTTACCTTCAACCAAGAACTGAACCCCTTGAATGCCAGGGAACTCAGTTACGGTGAATACAATCTGACGCACCTGCGTGTGGTACCCTTCTGAGCCGAACGGGTTGAACCGAAAGGATTCGCTGAGATCAATGTAGGCAATTCCATCTCTGATATTGACAGATTTGATTTCAGTTCCTGAAGGGATGAGACTGGAAATCCCTCCTTCCTTCTCTGTAGGTAATGGGCCTTTCAGAAGTTCTTTCAATGTTTCGGAAAGAGGTGCACTGCGATACGAAATTTTACGTTCTACCGGAAAAAGCTCTGGTTTCCCGCTTTCAGAAATCCGAACGAAGTATAGTTTTGAATTACGGGTGTGGGTGGGTGGTGTGGCGGATTTTACAGCCCCTCCCCCTAGGGATTCTACGGTTGTGGTGGATGGGATGGAGGAAGTTGGAGTGGTTTTTTGAGGCAACACAGTGCCTTCCTCCTTTACAATGGCTGGGGATTCTTCAGAGACTTCAGTAGCAGTATCTCCCGAAGAGGATTTCGGGCCTTTGACTGTGGTTTCTGGAAGAGGGCTCGGGCTAAGTGAACTTCCCTTTCGATAGTCCCCTCCTAAATGGTCTGCGATCCATTTGGGAACCTGTACTCTAGAACCAATGTACAGGATGGCAATGAAACAAAGTAATGCAATCCAAAACACTATACCGAAGGAGGATTTTTTCTCTTTCCCCATACTAAGGTGAATTTCGGCGGAAAAAGAATCGGATTTGACAGTGAAAAGAAAAGCACGTATAGTTTCCCCTATGATGGAGTTGAAAGGGATTCCTGCCTCTCCTGGTATTGTAACCGGAAAGGCGTTTCTATATCTGGACGACAATCCCCCTATTCCCAAGTACGATATATCTCCTTCTATCATCCCGTTGGAACTAGAACGATTTGAGGAGGCTCAACGCAAGGCTATACGGGAGCTTGAGATATTAAAACAGCGAACCAATAGCGAAATGTCGGAAGAGACTGTTGGAGTTCTAGACTCCCACCTCATGCTACTCCAAGATCCAGAGGTGAGGGAAAGGATCGTAGAAGAACTTTACGCACAAAAGAAGAACATCGAATGGGTTATCCACATGACGATCCAATCCTATCTAGAGAAGCTGAACCATACATCAGACCCCTACCTTCGTGAACGAACCGCAGATATTAACGATGTAACTCGTCGTGTACTGAATCATCTCCTTCATCGGGAGCGGATCTCTCTCTCGGATATTGGGGAAGAGGTGATCTTAGTAGGGAAGGACCTCTTGCCTTCTGAAGCGATTGCCATGAACAAGCGGATGATCTTAGGAATTGCCTTAGATGAGGGAGGTAAAACTTCCCATACGGCCATCCTTGCTCGAGCCTTCGAGATTCCCGCTGTGCTAGGGTTGAGGGAGATCACCAAGCATGTTCATACCGGGGACGAAATCCTAATTGATGGCAATCGTGGAATAGTAATTCTGAAACCCGATGAGGCCACGAAAACATACTATATGAAAACCCTCGAGGCTAGAACAAAAAAGGAAGTTGAACTCCTTAGCCTCAATGAACTTCCTGCAGAGACCAAGGACGGAAAACTCATTTGCCTTATGGGAAATATCGAAGTACCTGAAGAAGTAGAGGCTTTGAAGGGACATGGCGCTGAGGGAGTAGGGTTGTACCGTTCTGAGTTCCTATTCCTAAATCCTGGGAGGCTCCCCAGTGAGCAAATGCAGTACGAAGCTTACCGTAGGGTATTGGAAGCGATGGAGGGAAAAACCGTCACTATCCGTACCCTTGACCTAGGGGGGGACAAGATCATTCCAGATCTGGTAGATGCAAACGAAAAAAACCCTCTTCTGGGTTGGCGCGCTATTCGGTTCTGTCTATCCAGGGTGAACATTTTTCGGACTCAGTTGCGAGCTTTATTCCGAGCTTCCGTCCATGGAAAACTTCAGATCATGTTTCCCATGATCTCGGGAATCGAGGAATTGAACCAAACCCTAGAACTAGTAGAGCAAGTGAAGCAAGACCTGCGTTCAGAGGGAGTCCCGTTCAATGAAAAAGTAGCTATCGGGTGTATGATCGAGATTCCCTCTGCAGCGTTGACCTCAGACGTCTTGGCTCGGAAGGTAGAGTTCTTCTCCATAGGAACAAACGACCTCATTCAGTACACTATCGCGGTAGACCGTGGGAATCAACGGACTGCATACCTATATGAACCCTTCCACCCTGCCGTGCTCCGACTGATTCGTATGACGGTGGAAAATGCCCATGCCGTTGGGATTCCAGTGGCTATGTGTGGAGAGATGGCTGGCGATCCATTAGCTACCGTGATCCTTCTGGGGTTAGGGCTCGATGAGCTGAGTATGAACGCTTTTTCCATTCCAGCGGTCAAAAAGATCATTCGGTCGGTTTCCATGGCAGAGGCAGAGGAGTTGGTAGGGACGGTGATGGAGATGCGTTCAGGAAAGGAGATCGATACGTATGTCCGACAGCTCATGGAGAAGCGATTTGACCTCAATACCTATTGAACCGAAACCATCGCAGAAAGTTCCGTTAGTCGCTATCGTAGGAAGACCGAACGTAGGGAAATCTACCCTCTTCAACCGATTGATCGGGAAACGGAAGGCTATCACCCATTCGATGGCTGGAGTTACCCGAGATCCTGTCAAGACTCGTTGGCAATATCGGGACCGAGAAGTCTTTCTGGTAGACACGGGAGGGATCCGGACTGAAGAGGTGTTACCCCTCGATCAGTTGGTGATTCGCAAGAGTTTTCAGGTGATCAGAGAGGCTGACTGTATCATCCTTCTCGTTTCCATTGAAGGAATCACTGGCGAAGATGAGGAACTGCTGGAAGACTTACGGCCATTTTCCCATAAGGTGCTATTGGTAGTAAACAAAGTTGATACGGAGGAACGGGAAACACAGTTAGGAGAGTTCTTCGGACTTGGCTTCGGAGATCCAATCCCTATCTCTGCAGCCCATGGAAGAAACTGTGAGGAACTATCGGAGCGGGTGTTTTCCTTTCTTGATAGGGAAGGGACCTTTCAGGAGCAGAAGGAAGTCAGGGAAACAGAGGGAGTAGAGGTTCTAACCCTGGCAGTATTAGGGAAACCCAATACAGGGAAGTCTACTCTGGTGAATCGACTGTTAGGAAAGGAAGTATCGATTGTTTCGGATATACCGGGTACCACACGGGACATAGTGGAGGAGTGTTTCCTATTCGAAGGGAAAAAGATTCGCATCTTTGATACAGCGGGGATCCGAAGAAAAACAAAGGTTAGGGAAGATGTGGAGTACTACTCGGTCCATCGAGCACTGGAGGGCATCCGGGATGCAGACGTGATCCTTCTTCTGATCGATGCAGCAGAGGGGTTAACCGAGCAGGACAAGAAAATCGCAGCTCAAGTGGTCAAGAAGGGAAGGGGAATTATTCTGGCAGTGAATAAATGGGACATCATCAAGGGGGGGAAACGCGCAGTTCGAGAAGTGGAGGATAGGATTCGGTTCCAATTCCCGGTATTAGATTTCGCTCCCATCCTACCTATTTCCGCAAAAACAGGTTTCAATTTGGAAACCCTAATGAAAACTGCCTTCTCCCTAAAAAAACAACTCCAAACGAGGATTAAGACTTCTACATTGAACCGTGCGCTGGAACGATGGGTGGAAAGGAACCCTCCTCCTCAGGTGGGAAAGAAGAGGTATAAGGTTCGGTTCATCACCCAGGTTCGAGCTTCACCTGTGCGGTTTGTCCTGTTTGTGAACCGGATTGAAGGGTTCCCTAGTTTCTATGTGGGGTATATTCGAAATAGATTGAGGGAGGAGTTCCAACTTTCTCTGATCCCCATTGACATTGAATTGAAATCTCGAGGTTCAACCTCATGAAACGAAAAAGTCTAGGGGAAGTGTGTCGACTCCTGGATCTTAGACCCCATGTAATTCGGTATTGGGAGCAGATGATTCCTCTGTTCGAACCCGAGAAGAATTTGTCTGGTCGTCGCACCTATGGTGAACGAGAAATCCACCTCCTCTATCGATTGAAGTATCTCGTTCAAGAGCGAAAGTTCACCTTGGAAGGGGCACTACAAGCTCTAGTGGAAGAGAGTGAAGATCAATTTGCCAATACCAAGGCGAATATACAATCTCTTCGACGGGTTCTGTTAGAAATCCGGGAGTCTCTGGAAACTGTTGAAACTCTTTGGGAAAAATCAAGAACCAGGATCGAACTTCCTGGGCAGGAGCATGTTGAAAGAATCCTCCTTCGGGTATCCCCCCAAAAGCAGAGGCTAATTTTCCAAGGGCTACGGGACATCTCCAAAGAGTCTATCACCTTGGCCCAAGCCTTATTGGACCGAGTAAGACCCGTACAACCGTTAAAGGCTACGATTCTGAGTCTAACGGAACCTACCAGGGAAGAGGAGGAAATCCCCGAACCCTTCGAGATATTATTCACCCAGGGAGCAATAGGAGTTCTCACCTTTCTTCCCAATTCGGAGAAGCCTTTATCGTTCCGTTGGTTTCAACCCCTAGCTGAACGGATCCGTAATGTGGCATACCTGTATGGTCGAATGGTTCCTTGGTGGATTTTCGGTGAATCTCAAAGAATTGACTGGGTAAAAAAAATCTTCCAACAGGAAGGTTTCTTTGGAATGGATCCAAGGGCGATCCTATTCGTAAAAGAACCTGTGTTCCCTTACTTGAGAGAGGGGAAATTGGTAATTTTAGGTGAAGGAGAAATTGGACGATACTCTTCTGGAGTGGGCGGCAGCCTATTGATGTTAAAATCCCGTTCCTTTCAGCGCTTCATACAGCAAACGGGTATTCGTTGGTTCTATGTGCTCCCTTTAAACAGATTCGCCTTGAGATTTCCCAATGCAGATTTATTGAAAACCGCAGTTGGTATGAAACTCCCTATACTAGGAACCGTTCTATCAAACGAAGGAGGGTTCCTTACCTCAGGAATCTACCTGATAGAAGAAACGTTCCTCCGAAATTGCGATGTACCGTTTTCTGTGGAGGAAGTTCGAATGAGGATCATCAATCCTAAAGGAACATCGGTCGATGATCTAGAGGAAGGGGTGGTACGCCGGCTTTCTTCAGGTTTGTATCGGTTATTCGAGCAGATTCCCAACCCCGTACTGGTCCAGGAGAAGGTACATTGGTAAGCGAGTGTATGCGATTCTTCGTTTTACTGTCATGGTTCTTAGGGGTATTACGAGTCCCTATTTTTCCACAACCCTGGGGAGGGGTTGGAACCTTTCAATCAGAGATTATCGAAGTATGGGAAAAGGAGAATGTGGAAGCGAGACTCGCTTTTCGTCAGCTATTCACTGCGACGTTAGAAGAACTGGATCGCTTTCGAGAACGGGTTGTCCTTCAACGAACTGGGGGGAGTAGAGTGAAAGTCAGTACGGAACGATCCAACGGGGCAGTCTACATCCTATTTCGAAACGAAAGTGCAGGGGATTTCCCTGTCTACTCTGCGGGATCTTGGATTTTGAAAAGGGATGGAAAAACAGGCGCTCTGATACAGGTGAAGATCTTCTATCGGACCGAACCACGCTGCTACCTTCGCCTGTTTCCCTCTGGGGGGAAAACCCTCATGGACGTGTATTTGTTCGATTCCTTATTATATAAGTCGGTTCCCATAGGAACAAATCTTTCCCTCCTTTTAACGGAACCTTTCCAACAGATCCTGGATCGGACCAGGAGCACAGTAGACTGGTCCATTCTGCTGCGCACCATGGACTCAAGCTTCT
The DNA here is from genome assembly GCA_026418195.1 of Spirochaetota bacterium. Taxonomy (GTDB): domain Bacteria; phylum Spirochaetota; class Spirochaetia; order DTKZ01; family DTKZ01; genus DTKZ01. The sequence continues at coordinate 46,383 of JAOABU010000116.1, forward strand.
ATTCTTCTGTATTGACTATGGTTCAAAAAATCCGGAAAGAACTTCCCAAACTTCCCGATGCAGAGGATGGGGCAATGGATAGGAGCGGGAAGCTGGTGTTCATTGCAAACCTCCGAGCACAGGAACGTTTACCGGGTTTCAATTGTTCAGGCTTCGCCAAATGGGTGGCAGATGGTCTGTATAGACCCCGAACGGGACAGTATCTTGATATCCAACTACTGAAGGAAAAACACTTTTTCCGTAGAGGATCTAGAATTACGAACCGGTTCGAAGAAGAGCGGGATCCTTTCTTCGGATTAGATTGGACCCGGAATATTGCTCGAGCTCTCGCAGGAGGGGGAGATCCAGAGAAGCAGGATGTTAGGTATGTTCCATTCTGGAAATATCGGGAAGATGTGGGGTATCCGATACAGGATATCGAGGGTATCCTATTTTCCTTAGCAATCTTAGAACCTGGCAATTTCTATCTTGGTTCCATCAACCGGGAGTATGGTACGAATCCAGTTTTGCGACAACACGTGCATGTGGTAGTCTTGTTCCCGTATTTTACCTCCAACGGAGAGTTCCATGTGGCCGTGTTCGAACGGAATGTGGAAACAGACCTTTCTTTCCTTAGGAGGAAGTTCGATGGAACCTTCATTCACTTGGTACGGATCAAGGCAGATTCTTCGTTCGAACCTCCTAGGATTGAATACATGATTGAATAAATGAAACTACTGGGTTATTTTTATTCCGTATGGGGAAGAAAGTAGCCCTTTCGATTTTCCTTCTGTTTTTTTCGGTACTTTCAGTCTTCACCCAAAGCTCCTATGAACGGGGAGAACGTCTATATATGGAGGGCAACTACCCTCTCGCATTGGATGCTTTCGATGCCTTCTTACGTTCTTCCCCTGACTCACCGTTTGTCGCGGATGCTCAGTTTCGCCGAGCACAGATACTGTTTCATCTAAAAAGGTACAAGGAAGCGGACGAATTGTTTCAACGGATTGAAGTTCGATACTCCTCTACCCAGTACTATGCGCATCTACCCTTTTGGTCTGGGATGGCTGCGTATGGATTGAAAGATTATGGAAGAGCCGAGCAGCTTCTCTCGAAATACCTCCGTGGAAATCCTTCGAGTGAAGCTAGGAAACGAGCCCTTCTATACCGTTCTTTGGCTCAGAAGGAACTAGGTCGGTTATCCGAAGCGAAGGAAGGGTTACAACAGCTATTTACTCCAGAATACTTACAAACTCCAGATCCGGAAGCTCTGGTGCTGTATGGGGCCATTGCTCTATCGTTGGGCGATCTGGAGGGTCTTGTATCCTTCTACCGCCAAGTTTCGATCGAAAAGCTTCCTGAACCCGCGCGAAGTAGGTTTTTGCTTTTTGTAGGGGAAGCCTGTTACCAACGTTCCCTTTATAGGGAAGCGGTGGAGGTGTTTGCCTCTGTATCACCCACGCTGGAAAAGGAGAAGGTCTACGCCTTGAAGAGAGCCATTCAGTGTTTCGCATCTCTTCGGGAACCGCAGTACATTCTTACGGTGCTGGAGGAAGGACGACGATCGTTGAAAAACAGTCCTGCTTCCCTTGCCGAAGTTTGGGAGTTTGGGGGAAGGCACCTTTTTCGAGCCCGGGAGTATGAGAATACCATCCGTTATCTGGAGATTCTCAAGGAAAGCGGAATAGGGTTAAGTTCCTATGGGTTGGGAATCCTGGCGGACAGCTACCGTCGTACAGGGAACCTTTCTAAAGCATATTCGGTTTTACTAGGTGTTCCTTCCGCTGAGGATCTTCTTCTCCTCCAAGGGCAGATCGAAGCCCAGATGGGTAACTGGGCGGAAGCGGAAAAGACTCTTAGAAGTTGGTTTCTTTCGTATCCCAATAGTTCGTTACAGTTTCCTGCTCTGTTTCTTTTAGTTTGGGTAGTGGAAAAACAGGGGAGAATCGAGGATGCATTGAACATTACCTATAACTTTTCCCAAACCAGTATACTTCCAGAAGAAGCGTTAGTACTTCTTCGTTATCGAGCAGTTCTTTTAGGAAAGTTAGGTCGAGACGCAGAAGCCTTGAGCGTCTGGGAAACCTACCTGAAACATCGAGAAGAAGATGTAGAAGGGAGAATAGAACGCCTGAGACTCCTTCTCTCAGCTAGTAGAAAAGCCTCTGTAATCCTAAAAGAAGTAGAGACCCTTATACAGAAAGGCCTTCCTCCGCACCTATTAGAGGCAGTCCGATTATTGAAGGGGGTTGCCCTTCTGGAAGAACGAAGCTTTACAGAAGCTAAGTTAATTCTAGAACAGGTAGCATTCTCGAAAGGGCAGAGTTCTTCCAGAAACGATCTCCGTCTCTACGCTACCTTTTATCTGGGTTGGGCTTACTATCAATTGGGTAACTATACAGCTTCCCTGGATGTGTATAGATCCCTCTTAAAAGAATTGGACTTGAACTCCGAACTGCGAGAGAGATCTGTGTACTACGGAGCATGGAGTGCATATACCTTGAAACAATTCGACCTTGCCTATTCATTGCTGAACTCGTTTCTCATCAGGAAGGAAAGTCCTTTATGGGCGCGAGCTTGGTTCTTACGGGCAAAAACTCTCTATATGCTGGGGAAAAAACGAGATGCTCAGGAAGCTTTTCAAACTGTGTTTACAGAAAAACCTGTAGACCCGTTAGCGGATGATGCTCTATATGAGTATGCCAAGATTTTCGAGGAGTTCGATCAACCAGATCAGGCCTCCGAGGCGTACCTTACTCTTTTTCAACGGTACCCTTCTAGCCCGTTTAAGGATCAATCCTTGTACAGACGAGGAGAAACGTTCTATGCATCAAAACGGTACAGAGAGGCAAAGGTAGCCTTTTCTCAGTATCGGTCGATGCTACCTAGGGGAGTCTCGATGGACCGCACTCTCTATTGGGAAGGAATGGCGTCTTATAGAGTAGGGGAACCGTATGCTGCTGTTCTTCTGTGGGAACGACTCATTTGGGAATATCCCAGAAGTACCCTTCGTTCGGAGGCTCTCATCCAGGTATCTACTGTCTTGTCTGAATTAGGAGAATATTCTGGATCCCTTCGGTACCTCAAACAGTTGGCGCAAGAATATCCAGAAGAGGGTAGATCGGATACAATCCAACGACGGATCCGAGAACTGGAGCTTTTACAAACAGGAGCAACAGATCGGGAAGCATCCCTCAAAGTTCAATTGGAGGAATCCAACGGAGTAACCACGGAGAGGGGTAGAAGAATAGCCATAGAGTTAGTGAAGTTGTACTTATACGAGATGGGTGGAAAGAGGGCAGAAGAGGAAGCGGAACGATGGTTGAAAGAGATCCTTGCACAAGGAGAACAGAAAGAATTGTCTGAGGTTAAATTCTTGATGGGAGACCTCTCTCGATTACGGGGAAATCTACTAGAAGCTGCTACCTACTATGGGGAAGCAGCCTCTTCCCCAACTGCCGATACAGATCTTGTCACGAGGGCCCTCTACCAAGCAGTGAAGGTATTGGCATTAGCGGGGAGACAGGAGGAGGCACGAAAGTACTTCGAGGTACTGCAAAAAAGATTTCCAGAATCGCCCTGGACTCTTGAGGGCGGAAAGGTACTAGGGCTTCCATGAAAACTCTCACCTCGATTTTAAGAATTGTTGCCCTTCTTTTCCTTTTCGGAAATCCTTCGGCCCTAGTCGCTCAAATGGAACAACCTCCTGAGACGCCAGAATCTCCCGAAGTTCTTCTGCCCACGATGGTGTTGGAAGCGGAAGCTCGTGAGGACCTGTTCTTTGTTCCACTTCCTCTTTTTGCGGAGCCACGAATGGAACTGCCTTCGCCTTTAAAAGAGATCGAGGCACCCCTTGTCTTTCCTCCAGATTTCCTTTCCGTTTCGATTTCACCTACCGAACCTATCTCGACATCCAAAGAGAAGACATCCCTATACACGGAAGGAACTTTAGGGGTAGGCACGATGGCTAGTTTAGAGGGAGCGCTTTCCCTCTTCCAACGTGGAGAAGATAGTAAACTGAATCTTAAATTCTCCCATCGATCCAGGGACGGATATCAGTTCCACAAACCCGGTAATGGGTATTTTGATCGACAGGCACAAATCATGGGAGAAGGAGGGTGGAGCCTTTCCAGAGCGACAGAGATGGGGATGGTCGGAAGCATCGAAGAGAGGGAAATAGGATTACAGGGGGTTTCGGTCTCGTACTCGAATCTATACCGTTTCGTGCATGGGAAGGGCTCCCTTACACATCGTTTTACCGATACCGTTCACCTTTCTACAGAGCTAGGGATAGATTACGCCAACCGTCTATTGACAGGAACGGTTCCCAAGGATCGATCGGAAACCTTAACCAAGACTATCCTTCGCTTGGTTTATGGGAAAGAAAAAGGGGCCCTTACATTGGAGGGTTCTGTCAGGGGAGGTACGTATTCGGAGCTTTCTGAACGAGGGTTTTGGGGAGGAGGAACAACCCTGAACGGAGAGTGGACTCCTATACCCCAAGTATCCATTGCGGGAGGGATAGGAATCTTCTGGCTGGATCAGTTGGAAGTTCCTTTTCATGTAGACTTACGGGTGAAACCTCAGGAAGAACTCCTGTTTACGGTTCAAAGTACATACATGGTGGATACAGTATCCTATGGAATCCTATGGAAAGAAGTCGGTCCTGTTGCTCAGTTCCATTCTCTCATCCATCCCAAAACATTTACCTTAGGATTCCGAGGAGAAATGAAAGGGTTAAGAGATCGAACGTTGATAGCTATGCAAGGAGAATGGCAAAGGCGGTTCAATGGTTTGCAACTCCTTCCGTATGATACAGGAAATGAGCATTTCCCGTTAAATACAGGTTCTCTTTCCACATATAAGGTACAGGTAGAAGGATCCTATAACCTTTCCCCCGGGATTCTGGGATCTATCAAATGGATCTGGCTCCTAAGAGACCGAGCGCTTCTAGAGAAAGAACATACCCTAGAGGGGAGTCTCCGGATCGCTCCGGAAAAACGACCTTTTGGGGGATCTATTTCTGGGGTATGGGTCACAAGCGAGGGAACCGCTCTTCCTAATTTAACCATCGGAGGGTATTATAGACCGAGGGAGAATGTGGAAATTTCCCTGAAGCTTGAGGATGTTCTATACCCCTTTAGTTCGAATAGTCGATTCTTTATCGATCCCTTCATTACCCCTGGATTTAGGATTCTGTTAAACACAACGATTACGTTCTAAGGAGAAGTGCGCATGGTAGAATTGATTCAGAAAGGTGGAATAATTCTGGTACTGATTATAGGGCTTGCCTTTATAGCTACTGTGATCATCATTGAACGCCTTATATACTTTCGCAGGATACGGATAGACGAGGAGAAAATACTGTTTCGTCTAAAAGCGACCTTAGAAAAAGGACACTATGATGAGGCGATCAGTATTTGTGAAGGGAATCCTTCCCCTATAACCAATCTGATGAAGGTGGGATTGGAGTACAAGGATCATTCGGAAGAACGAATAAAGGATGCCATCGTCAGTGCAGCCAATATGGAGATCCCACGGTTAGAGAGATACCTTTCTGCCCTAGGAACCATCGCCAACATTGCTACCTTGTTGGGACCGCTTGGAACAGTAACAGGGAATATTCATTCGTTTGGGGTTCTAGGTACCATGGGGGCTGTAGGCGACCCTAGCCTGCTAGCTAAAGGGATAGCAGAAGCCCTTCTTACAACTGCAGCTGGGTTGATCGTTTCCATCCCTACCATCGTATTCTATAATTATCTGGTAAACAGGGTGAATCACATGATCATTCGATTGGAAAACCGGGTCACTGAACTGGTATTGATTTTGGTAAAGACCAAAGGGAAGGACCCTTCCTAGGAGGTACCGATGGAGTTTGGGAGACGCCTTAAACCCGCCGTTCATCTAGATCTAATCCCCATGATCGATGTAGTGTTTCAGTTAGTCCTATTCTTTCTGGTTAGTACCACCTTTATCATCACCCCGGGGATCAATCTGAACCTCCCCCGATCGCAAACATCCGAACCTGTACTGGTATCGAAAATGGTGATTACTGTCCTGTCCGAAGAGGAAATCTACCTTAACAAGGTGAGATACACACTGCGGACCTTGGAGCCTCCATTAGCAGCCATGACGAGGGAACAGAAAGAGCAGGTATCCTCAGTGTTGATCGAGGGGGACGAACGGGTTTCATACCGGACCCTCATTGGGGTCCTGGATATATTACGGAAGCAGGGATTCCGGGGAATCGGATTGAAAACAATGGATCTACGGTTGTTGGATAAGAAGGGTTCCCCATGACTCTACTTGATCGAGATAAGGAAAGACTTTTCTTTAGTGTGTTCCTATCCTGCCTCCTCTTCATTCTCTTGTATTTCTTTCTTGACCTCTTCATCAAACTGCCCTTGACTCCATTTCCTGAAACAACCACCCTCCTTTTGTTAGACCTTCAAACCGATCAATTTTTAGGTGAGACTGAAAGGAAAGAAACAGTTACTCCTCTCTCTCCCCCTATCAAAGAGGTGCTTCCTCCTACCCCTGAACCCCAAACCACACCCCAAAGAGCTCCTTCTGTCCCCTCCTCTCCCATGTCAAAAAATCAGCCTCCTCAACCTGTTCCCCGGGGATCAACGGGGGATCAAACGGTCGAGCCACGGGTCGAACGGTCTCCGTATCCATTACGCTCAGAACCTATTCCCCCAACTCCTCCTAGAATTCAACCCTATACCCCATCAGAGACACGGGATCCTGCGATAGCTGAGAGAGAGTTCCTCCAAGCAGAGATGGCCCGATTAGAGACATGGTTACGAGAACATGCTCCCCAACCGTCTCCTTCCTCTGTCCTGCCTGTGCCGAAGGTAGAACAAACTCCTTCCACCCCCGTTGACTCTTCGGTGCAGAAAGTTACCGAGCAATTGGAAGTCATCAAACGTCGTCTAGAACAACTTCAGGCTGCTTCGAGTACTCCTCAGAAAACCCAACAAGAAGGGAAAGAACCTTTTTCTCAGGAACCCCTTAAACCGATCTACGATCGGGAAGGGAGAGAAATTGGGAGGGGAGAACTGAAAGGGAGGGTACCGATGTTTCCTCTAAATATGGGAAGGATCCTACCCGAGGATTTCGAAGGCTTTCCCATACAGAACCTGGAACTTAGAGCTGAGTTTCTTATTGGGGAATCGGGGCTCTTAGAACCGGGAAGCTTGAAAATTTTTGGAGATAGCAGATATACTAGGATCGTCGAGAAGGTCCGGTCGGCTCTAGAGAAATGGAGGTTCGATTCAAGGCCGGGTATGAGGACTCCAGCGGTCATTCATTTCTTGATCAAGGTTAGAGGGATGTGAGGGGAAAGGGGGGAAATGAAACTAAAACTTGTAGCCTTCGATGTAGATGGTACCCTTTACCCCAATGGGATCATGTACCTGCGATCCTTACCGTTCGGAATCGCCCATTTCAGAAAACTCCTTGCCTTTGCTCGGGTTCGAAAAAGAATACGTACCATCAAACCGGTTCATGATTTCTATCGGTTGCAGGCGGAGTTGTTTGCCAGTTATATGGATCTCTCTGTCTCTGAAGCTAAGGAACAGATTCAACGGGTGTTTTACTCTCAATGGGAAGAAGTGGTCCTAGATATCAAACCGTACCCTTATCTTCTGGATGTACTCCTTCATCTAAAATCAAAAGGGTACAAATTGGCAATCCTATCCGATTTTCCCATCGGGAACAAACTCAAATATCTAGGTTTGGATTCGATTTGGGATGCTGCGTATTCTTGTGAAGAAATCGGATATTTAAAGCCCAATCCAGAACCCTTCAAGCTGTTAGCTGCTCATTTTGAAGTTCAACCTCATGAAGTGCTTTATGTGGGAAACAATTATCGGTACGATATTGAAGGAGCAAAGCGGGTAGGATTCCATACTGCATATCTTCATCGCTTGCCAACATGGTGTCCTGCGGCCGATTTTAGGTTTTCTGATTATAGACAACTTTTGAAATGGGTGGAATCAATACAGGAAAAGGAATAGGTAAACTGGGAGGGGAATGGGTATGGTATTCACGGTAGGAAACCTGCTTGTAATTGGCATTGTTCTTGTCATTCTCGCCATATTTCGTCAGCTCGATCGGAACAGTAAGACTCTCGATAAAGTAAGACGGTACGCAGAAAAAGCCAAGGAAGAGTTGGATAAAGTGGTCCTGGAACGAGTCCAGAACCTGAAAGATTTGGCCATTGAATTGGATATTCACCAGAAAGCGGGGAAAGAGATCCTGAAGCGAATCCAAACGATAGAAGAGGGAATCCAGGAAAAATTTGCTGCCGTCGACACGATCGGGACTCGGATCAAGGATTACGACAAGGTACTTTCTGATCTGATCGAGATGACAAAGAGAGCGGAGGAGAATATACAGCGATTGAAGGAGGAATCCATCTTTGTGGACGACACGGCTAAGAAGATCAAAGTTCTTCAATCGAAAATGGATACTCAGGAAGCCAGGATCCCGGAGATGGTTCGTCAGTTCGAAGCTCTCAATGGAAAGAGCCTGGAATCGGTAAAAGAACAGGTTCTTTCTGCGACGGATAAATCGGTGTCTTATCTGGAATCCCGGGTCGCAGAGGCCATGGCAAAAACGGATGAACTTGTACTGTTCTTGCAGAACTCTGAGCGAACGCTTCGAGAGGAGGCAGGTTCCTTCGAAGGGAACTTACGAAAAACGGCGGAAGATCTGGTAGCAGAAGTAGCGAATCGATTGGCCGACCTAGAACGATCTTATTATGAGCGACTTGAGGAAGTAGCTCGGAAAGGGGAACTGCTGGAGACGAAAGCGCTCCAGAAGCTGAAGGAGCATGTGGAAGAGAAGATGAAGTCTGCATACCGGGATCTTTCTACTCAGATAGAAGCGGAAAAAGCTACCTTGAAATCCCAGATGGATGAACTGGAAACAAAAATCTATCAAATGGAACAGGAGATCGAATCTTCTTTTACGGCTGTACGGAACAAGAGTTCAGCTGTTGCAGCATCTTTGGAAGAGGAGTTACGAGCAAATTTCGAGAAACACACCGGTGAAATGAAGGAAGCCTTCATTTCAGCTCAAATCAACCTCGAGAATACACTCTCCCAATTCACCGAAGAGACTTCTAAGAAAACTTCCCTTATAGATGATAAAATTCATTCTCTCGATACGTATGTCCAAGCCTATCTACAGGAAGTTGGAGACAAGATCCTTCAGGGAAGACAAAACGTAGAGCTCTTTTCTCAAGAGGTTAGAAAGCGAATGGATACTCTTTCTGAAGAGCTAACGAAGAAACAAGCTGAAATGGAAGCCTCTTTCAAGGCAGAGTTTGCTTCCCTGCAGGAAGTCCGGGAAGAGTTGACGAAGAACATGGAGCATCTGCGATCTACCTTACTCAACGAGGCTAAAACCTTCGAAGCTCTCTTGAAACGTACCTACCAAGAAGGAGAAGAAAAGATTTTAAGACAAGGAGAAGAACTGGAAACCCGAGTTCTTCAGAAATTGGAATCCAAACTACAAGAACAAGAGAGGGAGTTCTCCTATCGGTTTGCCAAGATAGAAGAGGTATCTGGTGAGATCGATAACTTAGAGAATAACCTCCGTACCTTTATGGAGAGAACCAAGGTAAGGCTTCAGGAAGATTTCACCAACTTTGGTAAACAGTTGCATGCTCAAAGGTTGAAGGATCAGGAAGAAGTCACCAAAGCTATGTCAGAGTTACGAAATGCCATGGCAGAACTGGAAAAAGGATTGGCAGATTTAAAAGCCAGAGCCTACGAGAACGTATCAGAAAAATTGAAGGTATTCGAGGATGAGTTCTTCCAGGATCTCAAGAACCGTGACCAACTGATGCAATCTAAGTTCATGGAATGGCAGAACAAGGTAGATGGAGCATTGGACTCTTTGATGGCAGAAGAGGTAAAAGAACGGAGAAAAATCGAGGAGAGGTACACGACAGAACTTTCCTCCGTATTGCAGGATTTTCAACAACGGTTCCTTCTTCAAGTTGAAACTTTAAATACTGAGGTGGAAGGTTTCCGAAAGCAGACGGAGTTCCGTATTCGAGAGTTTGAGAAGAATCTGCAACAGTATCGAGAGGAAATGGTTCGGGGAATCGAAGAAAGCAAATCAGCTTCATTGGGAACCTTCTCCGAAGAGTTTGCCCGGCATCAGAAGGTTCTAAAAGAAGAAATGGAACGCTTCTACAAAGAGTACGAGAACCGTCTCAAGACGATCCTGGATACTTTCGAGGCACAGAAACGAGAATTGGAAGGAGTGTTGGAGAATGTACGGTCCGATGTCACTCTGTGGCAAGCGAAGGTGGGGCAAGATCTGAAAGCTAGTGAAGCAGAAATAAACAATCAGTTTTCTGGATTTAAGGTCCAGATCTCCAATACAATAGGATCTCTAAGAGATGAGTTTATTAAGCAAAAGAATGATCTGATCGTGGCTACAGAAGAGGAACGAAAACGGTTGAAAGAAGAGTTGATGTCTTTGGCAGAAGGAATCGATACATTGGAAGAGTCCTTACACAAGAAGACAGAAGAGGCCCTATCCGCTTTCCGGGAAGGCTATGAAAGTTTCCAAGAAGAGTTTCAACGAAAGGTCAAGGAACTCCAAACAGAAGCAGAAGGCAAAGTACGGGATGTGCGGGCATACATGAAGGATACCCAAGAGAGGTTCGAGGCCTTACATCAGAAACTATTTGGGAAATTAGAGGAAAGTACAAAGTTGCTCACGTTGAATCTTTCAGAAATCGAGAAGAGGCAAAAAGCGTTTGTGGAACAAACCAAGATATTCGATCGCGCGGATGCTCTGAAACAGACTCTCTTGGAACAGATCGAAGAAATGAAACGGGATCTCCAACGGATCGAAGAGGATCGAAAAGAATTGAAGGAAACAGAAGCCCAGTTCTTACGGGTGAAAAAGCTAGGGGAGGAAGCTACGGAAAAATTGGCTCGATTTACTGCGGAGAAGAGACGAATCGATTCCATCGAAGAAGACTTTAAACGATTGATGGCCATGTCAGAAGGAATCGAACTGAAATTGAGACAGGTTGCCACTTCAGAGGATGGAATCCAGTCTATCCAAGCGAATCTTCGGAGTTTGCAGAGTCTACAGCAGGATGTGGAAACCCGGTTCGAACGGCTGGAAAAGAAACGAAAGTTCTTGGATCTCACCCTCGAGGGAATCGATAAGAACTTTCAGACCCTTCAGGAAATGGAACGTCGTATGAGTTCCATTGAACAAGAATTGAAGGAATTACCCGATGCCGTACAGAGTTTGGGAAGACAACTACAGATCCTTTCGGAGGGAAAAGGGCGGGCAGAGGAAACGATCCAAAGAATTTCTCAAATCGATGGATTGATGAAAGACCTAGAGACTAGGGCAGCGAACCTGTTGAAAGCTAGAGAGTGGTTAGCCAAAACGGAAACTAGGCTGCAAGAACTCAGTCGAGAAGCTCAAGACCAGGTGAAACTCCTCGGGTCTCTGTTAAAGGAAGGAGCCAAAAGCCCTGGTAAAAGCGAACGAGGTGCTCCATCCCTCAGTGCTAGGGAAACGGTCACAAAGTTAGCCCATCAGGGATGGACGGTGGAACAGATCGCGACCGCTACAAAACTAAGTAGAGGAGAGGTAGAGTTGATATTGGAGCTTTCAGGAAAATCTTGACGACTCTTTCCATGGTTAGTATTTTTTAGTTGAAACCAAATCGCCATCCGAGGAAAAATCATGTCGGACAATCGAGAAGAATGGAAAGAACAACAGCAAGAGGAGGAAAAAACTATTCTGAATCAAGAACCAAGGAACGATAACGGTTCTTCCCCTGTTGTTGAGGAATGTAAACCCCAAACGCAGGAGGAAGAAACCCTGGAACAGAAGTTACAAGCTAAAGATAAGCGCATTAAAGAATTAGAAGAAGAGAATCTTTTATTGAAGGACCAGTATCTTCGAAAAGCAGCGGAGTTTGAAAATTTCCGCAAACGAATGTTGAAGGAGAAGCAAGAAGCCATTCAATTTGCCAATCGACAACTTCTCCTGGATCTGGTCCATATTCTGGATGATTTTGAAAGGGCCATTAAATCGGCAGAAAACTCGAAAGATTTCAATTCCTTCCATGAAGGAATTTTGATGATCGAGAAGCGACTGTATGAATTGTTGGAGAGAAAATGGGGGTTGAAACGGTTGGAATCTGTAGGTCAACCCTTCGATCCGACCAAACATGAAGCAATCACTAGCGAAGAACGGCCGGATCATGACGTATCGATCGTCCTAGAGGATTACCAGAAAGGGTATAGCCTCCACGATAAGGTCATTCGAACAGCAAAAGTGAAAGTGTCCTTGCCTAAAGCAAAGGACACTTCCACTGTCAATAATGAACAGAACACTATGGCGGGGACTTAACCGTCGTTTTCTAAAAGAGAGGAGCACGTACTATGGGAAGAATTATTGGAATTGATCTAGGAACAACCAATTCCTGCGTAGCAGTGATGGAGAATGGAGAACCAGTCGTAATACCTAACTCTGAAGGGCAACGAACTACCCCCTCTATCGTAGCCTTTACTGCTAAGGGCGAACGGCTGGTAGGGCAGCCCGCAAAGAACCAAATGATTACGAACCCTGAAAACACCGTATATTCCATTAAACGGTTCATGGGTCGGCGGTACCACGAGGTAACCGAGGAAATTCGTATGGTTCCCTACAAGGTAGTAGAGGATTCAGCGGGGATGGCACGGGTAGAGATTATGGGTAAACAGTACTCTCCGCCCGAGATCTCCGCAGCAATTTTACAAAAAATGAAAGAGACAGCAGAAGATTACCTCGGTGAAAAGGTAACGGAAGCAGTTATTACTGTTCCAGCCTACTTTAATGACTCCCAACGTCAAGCTACGAAGGATGCGGGGCGGATAGCAGGTCTGGAAGTGAAGCGAATCGTGAATGAACCAACTGCTGCGGCTCTAGCGTATGGGTTCGAAAAGAGCAAGAAAGAAGAAAAGATCGCTGTATACGACCTGGGAGGAGGAACCTTCGACATCTCCATTCTTGAACTTGGAGATGGAGTATTCGAGGTAAAATCCACTAACGGGGATACTCACCTGGGCGGAGATAACTTCGACCAGAGGATCATGGATTGGTTGATTGAAAACTTCAAACGCGACTATGGAATCGATCTATCCAAGGATCGAATGGCCTTGCAGCGATTGAAGGATGCCGCAGAAAAGGCGAAAAAAGAGCTTTCTACCACTCACAGTACGGAGATCAATTTGCCCTTCATCACGGCAGATGCTTCGGGACCCAAACATCTACTCTACACCCTTACACGGGCAAAACTAGAGCAGTTGATCGGAGACTTGATCGAGCGCACAAGAGGACCGGTTGAGCAGGCGTTAAAGGATGCTGGGTTAACACCCAAAGATATCGACGAGGTCATTTTGGTGGGAGGATCTACTCGGATCCCCGCTGTACAAGCCCTTGTCCGGGAGATTTTCGGGAAGGAACCCCACAAAGGGGTAAACCCGGACGAGGTGGTAGCTGTAGGTGCGGCAATCCAAGGAGGTATTCTTGGTGGGGAGGTGAAAGATGTGCTTCTACTGGACGTTACACCCCTCTCGTTGGGAATTGAAACATTGGGAGGTGTGTTTACCAAGTTGATCGAGCGAAACACTACCATACCTACGAAGAAGACCCAAATTTTCTCTACAGCTGCAGATAACCAGACCGCTGTTTCGATTCACGTGCTACAGGGGGAACGGGAAATGGCCAGTATGAACCGAACCCTGGCACGGTTTGATCTAGTAGGGATTCCTCCGGCACCGCGCGGAGTGCCTCAGATTGAGGTAACCTTTGATATCGATGCCAACGGCATCCTCCATGTTTCGGCAAAAGATCTAGGAACAGGTAAAGAGCAAAAAATTCGAATCGAATCTTCTTCCGGACTGAAAGAGGAAGAGATTCAACGAATGATAAGGGAAGCGGAAGAACATGCAGAGGAAGACCGAAGGATGAAGGAGGCTGCGGAAGCGAGAAACGAAGCGGATAGCCTAATTTACAATACAGAAAAAACACTGCGGGAATTCGGAGACAAGGTTTCTTCCGAGGATCGCAAGCGAATAGAGGTAGCCATTTCGGAACTCCGTTCTGTCATGGATAGTCGGGATGCAGCGAAAATCCGGGAAAAAACAGAAGTTCTAAAACAGGCAGCCTTCCGGATTTCGGAGGAAGTATACAAACAGGCTCAACAACGCAGTGGTGGAGGCTCGAGTAGTAGCTCATCCACTGGAAGTGGGAGTTCAAAAACCTCTTCAAAATCCAACGTAGAGGACGTGGACTACGAAGTAGTTGACGACGATAAAAAATAATCTAACGAAATAAGGTGTGGCAGCTTGGCTAAACGTGATTATTACGAGGTCCTCGGGGTCCCCCGAGGTGCCTCGTTAGATGAAATTAAAAAAGCGTATCGAAAACTCGCAGTACAGTACCATCCGGATAAGAATCCTGGGAACAAGGAAGCAGAAGAAAAGTTCAAAGAGGCAACAGAAGCTTATGAGGTCCTCTCTGACCCCAAAAAACGGGAAACGTATGATCAGTTTGGATTCGCGGGCGTAGAGGGGATGGGAGGAGCAGGTGGGGGATCTCCCCATGATTTCTCTTCTGTATTCCGGGATTTCGAGGACATATTCGGAGATTTCTCGGGTATTTTCGACTCTTTCTTTGGTACGGGTACGAGGCGGCGGACAGGTACGGGCCGTACCTCCACCCTTCAGAGGGGAGCAGATCTCCGATACGATCTAGAGATAGATTTCAAAGATGCGGTAAACGGCACAAAGGTAGAAATATCCTACAATAGGAATGCACCTTGCGGAATCTGTGGTGGAACTGGCGTAGAACTCGGGGGAGGAAGAAAAACCTGTCCTACTTGCGGAGGTACAGGCCAGATACGAAGAAGTTCTGGATTTTTTTCCATCGCCTCTAGTTGTCCCCACTGTAATGGCGAAGGCTACATAATCGATCATCCTTGTAAACATTGTGGGGGAACAGGGCTATTAAAAAAACTTCAAAAGATCAAAGTTACCATTCCACCAGGAGTCGAAGATGGAAAACGGATCACCATACCCGGCCAAGGGGATGCGGGTCCGAATGGTGGTCCTAGTGGGGATCTGTACGTAATCATTCACGTACGCCCCCATGAATACTTCGAGAGGGATGGTAACGATGTATACTGCGCGATTCCTATTAGCATCACTCAAGCTGCATTAGGAGCGGAACTAACCATTCGGAATTTGGAAGACAAGAAAATCCGTCTAGTCATTCCGCCGGGTACTCAAAACGGGAAAATCCTTCGCCTGAAAGGAGAGGGGTTTCCATATCCAAATCAACCGAACAAGAAAGGAGACATGTACATCAAGGTATTTGTGCAGATTCCCACTCGCCTTTCCAGTCGGGCGAAAGCTCTATTACGAGAATTGGCCGAAATAGAAGGGGAAAACACCGAGCCTCATCCAATTCCGTTGTCCGAACTTCGGAATACATGAACCCGCCTCAATGTTCTCTCCTTTCTTTCCGATTCTGTAACGGGATACCATCTATGAAGAAACCTGTATTCGTTTTTCTGTGTATGATGGTTTTTCTTTCTCCCCTTTTTTCTGCTTCTGCTGAGGTGGATGTGGAACGGATACGCCAGGAAACCTTCTCTTCCTTCTCTTCGATTAAAACCTCCAGATTAGAGTTTGATCGAAACAAAGACGGAAAGATCGATCACGTAATGATCCTAGACGAAAAAGGAAGGAAACTCTACGAAGAATTGGATTATAACTTCGATGGCCGATTCGACGACCTATGTTTCTATACCAATGGAGTTCTTCAGAGTGAATGGATTGACACAAATTTTGATGGAAAGATCGACCTTTGGGTTTACATAAAGAATGGAGTGTATGTAGATCGATACGAGCGGGACACAAACTACGATGGAGTGGTAGATAAAGTAAAGCAATTTGGGCAAAAGAAATAGTAATGTATCGGTATGTAATTTCCCTTCATTCCATAGAAGCCTATTTGGATCATCCGACTCGGGGCATGATGCTATACTTGAATCGGAAAACTCCCAGGATACAGGCCTTGGAAGCAAAGGCTCGCAATCAAGGGGTTCCCATTCAATGGTTAGAAGCAGAGGTTCCGTTCCAGTTCCCGGGAGTGGAACATTCAAAGGGAGCCATCCTTAAAATACCCGTGGAAGAAGGAAAGACTCCTACTTTACAGGAATTAGTTGCTAACGCTAGTGAGTATTCTTGCCTCATCATGTTGGATGGAATTACGGATGTGCAGAATCTAGGAGCCATCCTTCGATCGGCTGATTTGTTTGGAGTGAATGGAGTCTTGATTCCTAAACGACGATCGGCTCATGAGTCTATTGGGGTAGACCGAACATCTGCGGGCGCTAGTGCGTATGTTCCCCTTTTAGAGGTTCCTAACCTCGTCCGGACTTTATCATACTTGAAAGAGGCGGGGTACTGGATATACGGAGCAGACATGCAAGGGAAACCCGCTATAGATGTAGATTTTAATCGGAAAACCGTTCTTGTGATGGGAAGCGAGGATAAAGGATTGAGCAGATTGGTGAGAGAAGCTTGTGATTTTCTGGTAAAGATCCCAATGGGCGGGCATGTAGGATCCTTTAATGTGTCGGTAGCTACGGGAATCCTTCTGTACGAGATTCGAAGGCAGCAGGGATTCTCAGGGTTAGATGGGATGGGGGAGTAGTTTACCGATATCTTTTCGGTACCATGCACCGTCGAACCGAACCCTAGGCACTACATCGTACGCTCTTACTGAAGCCTCGAAAATGTCTTTCCCAATCCCTACCACAGTAAAACATCTCCCCCCATTGGTCTGTAGGTTCCCCTTCGGGTCTCTCTGGGTAGCTGCATGAAAGATGAGGGTACCATCACTCCCTTTAGGAATATCGAGTTCCACGGGTAATCCCTTAGGGTAGGTGCCTGGGTAGCCGGGAGCAGCAATCACTACCCCTACAGCGGTTTTTTCCGCTGAATTGAAGGGTAATTGATGTAAAGAACCTGTCACAATTGCCTCTGCTAGGTTTCCCATATCGATGGAAAGCAAGGGAAGGAGTACCTGTGTCTCAGGATCCCCAAAGCGTACGTTATACTCCAGTACTTTAGGTCCTTCATTGGTGATCATGAGACCCAAGTAGAGGACACCCTTATAGGTAAGTCCTTCTTTATCCAACCCTTCTATTGTAGGCTTTATCACTTCGGTTTGAATCCGGTTCATGAGTGAGGTGGTTACTGAGGGCACAGGGCAGATGCTGCCCATACCTCCGGTGTTGGGTCCCTGATTTCCATCATAGGCCTTCTTGTAATCCATGCAGGGTGGGAGGATTTGATAAGAGGATCCATCACAGAGCACGAAGATGGAAGTTTCGAAGCCATCGAGAAATTCCTCCACTACTAGTTGATCTTCCTGAAGCGTTCGGCGGGCAAATTGTAGAAGTTCCTTCTGATCTGCGGATTCCAGCACACCTTTTCCGGCTGCTAGACCGCTTTTTTTTAACACGACTCTCTTGGGAGTAGAGAGGAGGAAGCGTTCCAACTCTGGGTAGGAGGTGAAGGTCCTATGTTCGGCTGTTGGAATACGATTCCGTACCATGAAGGATTTTGCAAAAGCCTTCGAAGCCTCCAATTGGGCCGATTTTGCAGGTGGACCGATTACAGGAATCTTTTCTTTTTGTAAGGCATCGACGATCCCTGAAGCGAGGGGATCCTCTGGCCCGATAAAGACCAGATCCACTCGGTAGGTACGGCAAGCCTGGATTACTTCTTCCGCTGACGTTGGACGAACATCCGGAAGATTCGTCGCTATTTCCCCTGTACCAGCGTTTCCAGGTGCCACGAACAAGGCCGAAATTCGTTTGCTTTTTGAGAACTTCCATGTCAATGCATGCTCTCTAGCTCCGTTTCCAAGAATCAAAACTCGCACAAAGGATCTCCTCTTATGTGTGTCGTTCTAATGCATCCAAAAGTTCTATCAGTACTTTTGGGTAAACCTCGTGTTCCAAGGTATGGATTTTTTCCTCGATCTCTTCCAGTGTTTCGGTCCCTTCCCTTCGGAAGGACCGTTGGGTAATGATAGGCCCCGTATCCAATCCGTAATCTACGTAGTGAATGGTAATACCTAACTCTTTATCACCTGAGAGATAACTATCTCGGATTCCCTGTGTCCCTGGGTATTTGGGAAGTAGGGAAGGGTGAAGGTTCACGATTCGGTTGGGATACGCATCGATCAGAAGGGGTGACAGAAGTTTCATGAATCCCGCTAGGGCAATGAAATCAGTACCGTAAGATCGTAGGAGATTCAAAATGTTTACCTCTGATTCTCTCCGTTCAGTCGGTGAACGGAAAGGAAACACATGGTAAGGAATCTGAAGTCGCTTTGCCCGCTCCAACGCATACGCTTTCTCATTATCCGAAATGAGGCATACCACCTGGTGTGGAGTTCCCTGTAAAGCCTTCACAATAGCTTCGAAGTTAGAACCATTTCCAGAAGCGAACACGCTTACCTTAGCCACGAACCAATTCTCCGATCTTGAAGGATTGAATCCGATTAGTCTGGGCAAGTTCAAGGAATCGAGGTTCCTCTCTCTTGGGAACGATCATGGCAATTCCAATTCCCATATTGAACACTCGACGCATCTCCTCGACCGGAATGTTTCCCTCCTGTTGAAGGGTATGAAAGATGGAAGGCACTGGCCAATCCCAAGAGAATTGGGGACGTAAGGGTTTCGGAACCACTCGGATCACATTACCTTCCAACCCTCCTCCTGTGATATGGGCCGCTCCAAGCAGAACACCCGCTTTTGCAAAGAGCATGAGTTCGGAAACATAGATCCGGGTTGGAATTAGCAGTTCTTCCCAAACGCGATCCGAAGCATTCGCTAATACTTTTCGGGCAAGGGAAAGACCGTTGGAATGAATTCCCGAAGAGGGGAGGGCATAAATAGGATCCCCTTCCTGCATACCAGACAGTTTAGGGAGGGCCTCATCTTTTTCCACCAGTCCTACGCAGAATCCCGCTAAATCGATATCGTTCTCTTGGTACAGGTCAGGCATTTCGGCAGTTTCTCCCCCTACCAACATACACCCTGCCTGTTCACAGCCAGTAACAATTCCCCGGATTACATCCTGTAAAATCCCTTCGTTCAGGTGACCGCAAGCAATGTAATCCAGAAAGGTCAAAGGTTGGGCTCCACACACCGCTAGATCGTTCACGTTCATTGCTACTAGATCGATCCCTATGGTGTCATACTTTTGGAGTCGTTTAGCCACGAGGAGCTTCGTGCCTACTCCATCGGTGGTGGAAAGCAGAAGGGGAGTTTTGTATCCGCTCATGTTAAGAGGGATGCCTCCAGCAAAACCTCCAATGGAGGAGCTAACAGCAGGGGATCGTAGAGAAGCGATGAATCTAGCAAAGCGATCTCCCTTTTCGATATCAACACCTGCAGTTCGGTAATCCATCCTGTAACCTCTCTTTCTCGATGGGATAAGGATACTCTCCATTAAAGCATGCATAGCAGTATGACAAAGGATCTTCCACACAACTCTTCAGATTGGAAATCTCAAGGAAACGAACCGAATCAGCCCCTATGAGGGATGCGATCTCTGTGGGTGTGTAATGATTACTGATCAGTTCCTTACGGGTAGGAATGTCAATTCCAAAGAAACAGGGCCATCGGAGTTCTGGCGATGAAAGGCGCAGATGTACTTCCTTAGCCCCTGCCTCACGAATCATGCGTACTAGGATGGTGCTGGTTGTCCCCCGAACGAGGGAATCGTCTACTAGGACGACACGTTTCCCTTTAAGCGCCTCCCGAATGGGGTGAAGTTTCATCCGTACTACCAGTTCTCGTTCATTGGTGGTAGGCATGATGAAGGACCTTCCTGTGTAGTGGTTTCTAGCCAATCCCAACTCAAAGGGCATGTTTGATTCCTCTGCATACCCTAGCGCAGCACTAGTACCGGAATCGGGAACGGGCACCACGATGTCGGCGGAAAAATTGGGAGACTCCCTATCCTGTTTAGCCAGAGCAGCTCCCATCAATTTTCGAGCTTGATGGACGGACACATCGAAAACGAAGGAATCGGGACGTGAGAAATAAATCAATTCAAAGATGCATTGTCTCCTTTGGGTTGGGCTGGCAAACTGAATACTCTCTGTTCCTCCATCCTGGATTAGGATCAATTCGCCAGGTTTTACGGAGCGATACTCTTCTACCCGTAAAATGTCTAGGGCACAAGTCTCGGAGGCTAGTACATACAAGGGGCCTTTCCTTCCTATGTATAAGGGGCGGAATCCCATCGGGTCCCGAATCCCTATGAGAGAATCATTCCAGATCATAACAATGGAGTAGGCTCCTTGCAGGCGGTGAAGAGTAGTAGTTAAGGCTGTGAGAAAATGCTTCTCGGGAGTGCGGGAAAGGAGATGGAGGATCAGTTCTGTATCCGAGGTAGTTTGGAAGATCGATCCCTCTTGGAACAGTTCCTCTTTCAATTTAGCCGAGTTCAGAATGTTCCCATTATGGGCTAAGGCGATAGCACCCTTGTTGCAATTTACTACCAGGGGTTGTACATTCTCGATCCTGTTCCCGCCTTGAGTGGAGTAGCGTACATGCCCAATACCGATTTTTGAAAGTTTCCTCTCTTGTAGGTATTTGTTTAAAACCGTGGACACCATCCCTAGATCTTTGTAAGCCACGATTTCCTTTCCCTTTTTGTAGGCAATTCCACAACTCTCCTGCCCACGGTGTTGGAGGCTAAAAAGGGGAAAAAAGAGAGTTTCGGGGATGTTCGTTTCCTCTTGGGAAAAGAGCCCCACTACTCCACAGTAATGTCCGATCTTTTCCTCTAGGTCACTCACAAGTCTGTATACCACTCACGAGAAATGAAGGTCAAGATGAGTGAGATTGAATGTATTCTTCTACCAACCGTTGATATTGTTCTCGGCTCTCTGCATGGACGATCTTGTTCCGGAACGCAGCCGATCCCTCTATACCTTTCACATAGGCACAGAAATGCTTTCGCATCTCCCGGCACGCTAGCGTCTCACCCAATGTTGAAATCGCTAGGTCCAGGTGCATGAGAGCGGTGGACAATCGGTTCTCTGTCGTAACTCTTATAGGAGGAATCCCCTTCAACAAGGATTTTACTTGAGTAAAAATGAACGGATTCCCTACCGCGCCCCTGGCAATCATCACCCCATCACAGCGTGTAGTTTCCAGCATCCGGAGCACATCCTGGGGAGTAAAAAGGTCGCCCGAACCAAATACAGGTACGGAAAGATAGGATTTCAGGTGAGTGATATGATTCCAATCGGATTTTCCCCCGTACCCCTGGGTGCGGGTTCGAGGGTGCAGACAAACCATCGAAGCTCCACCTTGAACAGCCGCATCCGCAGTTTCAAGGTAATTGATGGATTGAACATCCCAGCCGGAGCGAATTTTTACCGTAACGGGTATGGAAGTGTGTTCTTTCATCGTTTTTACGATCATGTAGATCAAAGAAGGATCTTTCAGTAGGGCGGCCCCTCCCCCGTGGTGGACAACTTTAGGCACTGGACACCCGCAGTTAAGATCGATAAGGGTAGGAGTAGCCAGGGTTACGATTTTCGCTACTGCTTGGCCTGCTGCAAAAGGGGATGAAGTGAATATTTGAACACCCCAGTAGGTCTCTTCAGGAGAACGGTTGAGTAAAGAGAAGGTATTCTTGCTGCCCCGCAGAATCCCTTCCGCAGAGATCAGTTCTGTATAGGTACAATCGGCGCCCTCCCGTAATGCAATAGTACGGAAGGCGACATCCGTATACCCTGCCATAGGCGCCAGAAATAAGTTCCCTGGGATTCTCACATCGCCTATGGTTACTGGATGGTAAAGGGAAGTCGGTCTAGACATTCACCTGAAAAAAACGAATAGAATTCTGGAAGATCGTTTCTGTAACTACCTCAAGATCTTCGTTTCGGAGTTCAGCAATGAACTGTGCCGTATGTTTCAGATAAGCGGGTTTGTTCCGTTTTCCCCGATAGATCGAAGGAACCATGAAGGGACTCTCCGATTCGATCAACATCCGGTCCAAAGGCATTTTTTTAGCCGTCTCGTGGAGGTTCCGAGCGTTCCGATAGGTTACGTTCCCTGCAAAGGAGATGTATACATTCAGATCGAGAGCTTGCTTGGCGTAATTCCAGTCTTCAGAGTAACAGTGTAACACGCCCCCTCTTTTAGGAAGTTTCTCTTTTAGAATTTCTAATACATCTGTACCCGCTTCACGGTTATGAATGATTACCGGGAGATTGAGCCGCTCCGCTAATTCTAATTGGCGAATAAAAAGCTCAATCTGACTGTCTTTATTGCCGAATTTCCTATAGTAGTCTAGTCCGATTTCTCCGAGGGCAACTACACGGGGTAGTTTGGCCCCAGTTTCTATCTTTTGTGTCCAATCCTTGGGAAGATTGGCTACTTCAGAAGGTGCTACACCTATACTGAAGTAGACATGAGATGCGGTTTTCAGGTTTTCATACACCTGAAAGAAATCGAGTAGGTTGTTACAGATGCTGACGATACCCTCTACCGATTCTTTTCGAGCTTCCTGGACAATGATGAGCTGTTCGATCGGATCTTCTGTAATTAAACCTATGTGTGCGTGCGAGTCAAATAAATGCATGTCCTATCCTTGAAATTGTATGGTTTGAGATCTAGAAAAAAAATCAGCTCGGATAGAACATACCATGACACTGGGCAATCGTCAATATGAAATTGACAAACTTCTTGTACCATGGTAAGTTATTTGTGGGCACGTCTTAAAACTGGGAAGGATGAGGTCCTGAATTGTCTCCTGCATATCGATATAAGAAACTGGAAAACCGATTCTTTTCTCGGATATTGAGCGGATTGCTCTGGTTTTGGGGAGGAATCCAAGCAGGTATTGCTACCCTTGTGCGAATAGGGAAGCACAAGTTTACCGTGATGCTAATTCCCCATTCCGAGCGTAGAATTTTCAACTTTCAATTGAATGTGTTTACCCTGTTTCTCATCTTACTGTTAATCTGTGGTATGGGAATCGGTTTTTTCACTCTTTCTACCAAGTATACCAGCACAGAACAGGTCTTGACTAGCCGTACTCAAAAGCTACAAGCAGCCCAAGCGAACCTAGAACTTGTACGAGAGGAAGTTGCCGAGCTTCAAAGGGTAGCGAGAAAGTTTCAAGGGAGTCTCACTACAACCCTAGAAACGCTTGGGATAAGCCTTCCCAAACAGACAAGTCCCGATATCCAACAGGGAGACCTGTCTTCGTTCCTCTCCATGAATGGGGCAGACGATGCATCGTTGCGGGAAATCAACCAAATAAAAACGATCCGCTCTGTATTGGAATCTTCTATAGATCCCCTAAAGGAATTAAAGGACCTATTGTCCAATCAGAAAGATCTCCTGCTTGATATTCCTACCTTATGGCCTGTGAAAGGGGTAAGGGGACGTATCACTCAACGGTTTGGCCCTGCAATCCATCCCTTTACAGGACAATGGTATCTCCATAAGGGAATCGATATCGCCTTCGGATACAACATCCCTGTGGTATCTACAGCTCGAGGGAAGGTAGTTTCCATCGATTACGAACCCCTAGGATTTGGAAACTACGTCATTATCCGACATAAATATGGATTCTATACCCGATATGCCCACCTACAAAGAATTCTTGTAAGCCGCGGTCAAGATGTGACTCAGGGGCAGGTGATTGGAACGATGGGGAATACAGGTCTTTCTACGGGTCCCCATTTACATTACGAAGTACGGATCGGTGCAGAGGTGGTGGATCCAGAAAAGTACCTGAACATTTCCTCTGCCAATCAAGATGCAGAATAGGTACCGAAGATGTCGCAGAAATCGGTGGGTGTAACAGTTGAAGAACATACTCTGTTCAATTCCCTTGTTGGAGAGGGGACATCCTTCAAAGGGGATGTTACTGTCAATGGCATTTTCAGGATCGATGGAGATTTTGTAGGATCTATAAAAACCAAGGGGAAGGTGTTCATAGGACGAACAGGAAGAGCTGAATGTACCATTCAAGCTTCATCTATCGTGATTGGGGGAATCGTGAGTGGAAGCATCATTTCAACTGAAAAAGTAGTGATTCTCTCCTCTGCCGTTGTGATGGGTCAAATCCAGGCCCCCAGGCTGATCGCTGAGGAAGGGGTATTACTCCAGGGGGAACTCCATATTACGGGAGTAGCAAAGGAACCTTCCCAATTCCCATCCCGGCGGAATGGTTCGATATTTCATAGATGGATTCGTGGGAGAGAAGAGCCTGTTCATACCTCCTCAATCCAGTGAACCAATGTGTTGGGTATGGAACGGATCGATTTCCCGGGGGGATTTTTCCTTGTACCCCAGAAACCTGTAGAAAAGAAAGAAACCAAGCGCCTAAAAACGAGACGATTCCTATCCTTTCTATCTAAAGAAACAGAAGAGGGGGAGAGCTTAGGGGTAATCAGCACAGAATTCCTCAGTAAAGAGGAACTGTACTCACAGTTGGAGAAGACTTTAGATCAGGTGCATCAGCTAGGGGAACGATTGAAGAACGATCCTACCCTTTCGGGTGTGATGGAATACAAGGATGCAGTGAGAGCCTTTCTTCGTCTCGTTGTAAAAGGATGTTACCGGATCGATGAAAAGACCTCCTCCCAAGGGATCCTGAATCGAAAGAAATACACTCAGATTCGGGTGATCGATGAAAAATTGGAGAGGTTAGCGGCCGAAGTTATGCAGGGACAGAGAGAGCAACTAGATATTCTAAAACGAGTAGACGAAATCTATGGGGCTCTGGTAGATCTCCTCCAGTAGAGTTCTGTAGAGGTCGATTCGAGACAGGAGACTGTACATATGGCTGATGAACTACTAGACAATAGCCCCGAGGACGAGGGCAATGTTATCACGGTTAAGCTGGACAGAGAGTTCTTTTTGGTCAAGATTCTTCATTCCAGTGAAACTGAACTCTGTGACCCCAAGAACGATGTATATACTCCAGGCGAGTACTTAATAGTAGACACCCGGTTTGGCAAGGATCTGGCAGAGATGCTTGGGGTAGTGAAGGAGTACCATCTACGAGAAACCGATGGAAGTAAGCCGATGGTATACGAGGTAGTGCGCAGGGCTACGGACGATGACATTCGCCGATTTGAAGAGAATAAAAAGAAGGAAGAGGAAGCCTTTCGAATCTGCAGGGAAAAGATCCTGCAACACCATCTGGATATGAAACTGGTTTCAGCCCATTACATGATGGATGAACCCAAGATCCTCTTCTTTTTTACCGCTGATGCCCGGGTCGATTTTAGGGATTTGGTGAAGGATCTAGTGTCTCATTTCAAAATGCGTATCGAATTGCGACAGATTGGTGTTCGGGATGAGGCAAGGGTAATCGGTGGAATCGGTGTCTGTGGTAGGTTGCTCTGTTGTCATTCTATCACGGATAAGTTAAATCCCGTATCGATAAAAATGGCAAAAGTGCAGAACATGTCTCTGAACTCTGTGAAAATATCTGGACCGTGTGGCAGGTTACTCTGTTGCCTTGCCTATGAGTATAGCTTATACCAGGAAGAACGAAAGAAGCTACCTTCCGAAGGGACGAGAATTCCGTATGAAGGGACCGTCTTCAAGGTAGTGGAGGTGAATGTTCTGTTAGGGTTGGTCAAGTTTTTAGGAGAAGATGGAAGAATCCTCGAGATTCCTGCGTCTCGGTTATCCTTCGATTCTCAACGGTCTTGCTGGACCATCCAACCGTTGAGTTCTTGACAAACCGAGGGTTTATCGGTACTGTATTTGCGGTTTGAAAGCCTTTCCCGGTAGTGTAATGGTAGCACCACAGACTCTGGATCTGTTTGTGGGGGTTCGAGTCCTCCCCGGGAAGAGCTAAAAGGTCCCTTCGTCTAACGGTCAGGACAGGAGATTCTCATTCTTCAAATAGGGGTTCGATTCCCCTAGGGACTATCAAGCCGGCGAAAAGCCGGTTTTTTTTTGAATAGTATTGCATAAATATACGGTTGAATTGTATATTTAATCAGGAGGGAGAACGTGACTAATCAAGCGGCCCTTGTGCTGGCCGATGGAGTAGTGTTCTATGGAGAATCGTTCGGACATCCAGCCCTATTCCCAGATGAATTGACCCTGGACCGCTCTCTAGGTACGGGCGAAGTTGTATTCAACACAGGTATGTGTGGGTATCACGAGATTCTCACTGATCCTTCGTATGCAGGACAGATCGTGGTGATGACGTACCCACTCATCGGGAATTACGGTTCGGATCCGAAATGGAACGAAAGTGGACCGGAGAAGGGGGTCTCAAGGAAAGCGGTGAAAGCGACAGGGTTTGTGGTGAAGCATCTTTACAGAGGGCCTGTACCACCTGGAAGGATCTCCTTGCATCAGTTTCTTCAAAATCAGCAGGTTCCCGGAATATCGGGAATTGACACTCGTCGCTTGACCCTGCATCTAAGGGATAGAGGTACCCCTACAGGAGTGATCGTCAGGATTCCCAAGGGGAAAAACGAACTTTCCCGATCTCAATTGAAGGAAGTAGTAACCTTCCTAAACGCGTTTCCTCCTATGGAAGGACGAAATCTCATTGGAGAGGTAGGAACAGCAAAAGCTGCATCTGTTCATCGAGAGGGAGGGAAACACATTGTATTGATCGACTGTGGAACAAAAGCAGGGATCGTGAATCAACTGGTAACCTTAGGGGTACGGGTTTCTATTCTCCCCTCAAGCGTGAGTTTGGGGGAAGTCCTCAACTTGAAACCTCATGGGGTCCTTTTCTCCAATGGGCCAGGAGATCCGGCTGTGTTGGGACCTCAGATCGAGCTGTGTTCCCGGTTGATTGGGAAGGTGCCCGTATTCGGGATCTGCCTTGGACATCAGTTGATTGCTCTTGCAATGGGGGGGAGAACCTTCAAGATGCCTTTTGGGCATCATGGGGTGAACCATCCTGTGGTGGATCTTCGAGATGGAAGGGTATATGTCACTTCTCAGAATCATGGATTCGCGGTGGATCCGGACACCTTACCGGCCGGACTTCAGGTATGGATGAAGAATGCCAATGATGGCACGGTGGAGGGGTTGTATCATGAGGAGTTACCTGTACGATGTGTGCAGTTTCATCCCGAGGCCCATCCAGGCCCTTTGGATACTCTTTGGATCTTTAAAGAGTTCATGAACTATACCTAAGGAGATTAGGATGCCCGCTAGGAAAGATATACAGAAAATTCTACTCATCGGTTCCGGTCCCATCGTAATTGGCCAAGCATGCGAGTTCGATTATTCCGGGACCCAGGCTGTTTTAGCCTTGAAAGAAGAAGGATACCAGGTGGTCCTGGTAAATCCGAATCCTGCGACTGTCATGACTACCCCTGGCCTTGCCGATGTGGTATATCCCGAACCGTTGGAATTAGGGTATCTGGAAGAGATCATCCGTCTAGAGCGACCCGATGCGCTGCTTCCCACAATGGGAGGGCAGACAGGATTGAATCTCAGTATCCAACTGTACGAATCAGGAGTTTTAGATCGGTATGGAGTAGAGGTGATTGGTTCCTCGATAGAATCTATTCAAAAAGCAGAAGATCGAGGTCTTTTTAAGGAACTGATCACTCAAATAGGGCTGGAGTCTCCCCGTTCCCAGTTGATTCATAGTATCCCAGAAGCCAGGGAAATAGCTCGGGAACTCGGGTTTCCCCTCATTGTGCGGCCGAGCTTCACCTTAGGTGGGAAGGGGGGAAGTATCATTCGGGAACCGGATCAGTTAGAGCCCTTGATTGAGCGGGCGCTTCTAGAAAGCCCCTCTCATACGGCCTTGGTGGAAGAATCCCTTTTAGGATGGAAGGAGTTCGAACTAGAGGTGATGCGGGACCGAAAGGACAATGCCGTTATTGTATGCTCTATCGAAAATATAGATCCCATGGGAGTGCATACAGGGGACAGTATTACGATCGCTCCGATCCAGACTCTTTCCGATGAGGAATATCAGAAAATGCGATCCGCTGCCATCGAAATTCTTCGGGCAGTTGGCATCGATTGTGGGGGCTCCAATGTCCAGTTTGCCCTGCATCCGAGAACGGGGCGAATGGTAGTAATCGAAATGAACCCCAGGGTGTCCAGATCCAGTGCCTTGGCTAGTAAAGCAACTGGGTTTCCTATTGCAAAGTGTTCAGCTCGATTAGCTGTCGGCTACACACTTGATGAAATTGTGAACGAGATCACAGGAAAGACCGCCTCCTGTTTCGAGCCCGCCCTCGATTACTGTGCAGTAAAAATTCCAAGGTTTGAACTGGAAAAGTTTCCGGAAAGTTACCGGGAACTAGGGACTCAGATGAAATCCGTTGGAGAGTCCCTTGCACTCGGTAGAACGTTCCAGGAAGCCTTGAACAAAGCGATTCGCGCAGCAGAGTTCGGATTCGAAGGGTTGGAAGAATTAACGGTGAGTAGAGAAGAATTGGAGCGGATGGTGACAACCTTGCACCCTCGTAAGATCTTTGCTGCCTACACACTGCTGAAACAGCAGGGAGAATCGGTGTTAGAGGAATTAGCGAAAAAAACAGCCTATGACCCCTTTTTCCTCTACGAGATGCTTCAGCAGGCCGAGTTAGAGCACCAACTCTCTCGCAAGGGGATTACCCCAGAACTTCTCAGGCAAGCTAAGGCGTATGGTTTAAGCGATAGAAGGATAGGAAAGCTCACAGGGCTATCCGTAGAAGAAGTGTTTGCGAAAAGGACCAAGGAAGGTATCCATCGGACATACCACTTTGTGGATACCTGTGCTGGTGAGTTTGAAGCTACGACTCCCTACTTCTATTCCTCCCATGGAGAGATCGACGAAGGAAAACCGTTAGAGAATCCTGTAGTGATTTTGAGTAGCGGTCCTAACCGTATAGGCCAGGGGTTGGAGTTCGATACCTGCTGCACCCTAGCATCCTTTGCTTTTCGGTCGTTGGGCAGAAAAGCTATCATGGTGAATTCCAATCCAGAAACTGTTTCCACCGATTACAATGTTTCCGATCGGCTCTATTTAGAACCTTTAACGTTGGAAGATGTACGGGAAATTCTGAAAAAAGAACAGGCCAAGCAAGTTATTGTACAACTAGGTGGTCAAACTCCTCTCAACATGGCAGAAGCATTGGAGAGGGAGGGGTACGAAATTGTGGGCACCTCTGTCGCTTCCATCAATGCTACAGAGGATCGTGGGTTATTTGCTCAACTCATGAACCAGTTGGGATTACGGCAACCAAGGAATTCCATGGCTTCCAATCCCGAGGAAATCTGGAGAGCAGTAAAGCAGATAGGATATCCAGTACTGCTCCGCCCGTCCTACGTATTAGGGGGAAGAAGCATGTTCATTGCGTACTCCGATGATGAATTGAAGGAGTTCCTCCAGCGCCATCCTCAGATCACCGCAGAGCGCCCTGTTTTGGTAGATCAATTCTTGGAAGATGCGTTCGAGTACGATGTGGATGCTCTATCTGATGGGGAAAACGTCTATATCGGAGGAATCATGGAGCATATCGAAGCTGCGGGAATCCATTCGGGAGACTCGGCCTGTGTATTCCCTCCCTACAAATCGGAACCGGAAATCCTTCAGGAAATGATAGAGGCAACCGTAAAGATCGCCCGATCTATCCAGGTAAAGGGATTTCTCAATATTCAATTTGCTGCAAAGGATGGACTTTTGTATGTGCTGGAAGTGAACCCTCGGGCATCGAGGACCGTTCCTTTCATTTCCAAAGCTTCTGGAGTGAATCTGGTGGAAAGTGCGGTAAAGATTTGGAGTGGTATCGATCTGAAAACTCAAGGACTAGTGCGAGAAAACGGGATTGGGGTAGGCACCTGCATTACCGGTTGGGCCGTGAAAGAGGCTATGTTTTCTTTTGATCGGTTGAGCGATGTAGACCCCATTTTAGGCCCTGAAATGAAATCTACCGGAGAAGTCATTGGGTTAGGGGAGAGTTTCGGTGAGGCTTTTGCTAAGGCAGAACTTTCCGCAGGCACGATCCTTCCCACGAAAGGGAAAGTGTTCATTACCGTCCATGAAAATGACCGGAAAGCGATCCTTCCTATCGCAAAAGAATTGGAAGCTTTGGGATTTCAGATTGCCGCTACCCGGGGAACAGCAGATTACCTATTCCAGCATGGTATCTTTCCAGAGGTAATTTTAAAGATTCATGAAGGGAGCCCAAATATCCTAGATCATATGCGTGCGGGACGGATACAGCTTCTCATCAATACCCCGCTAGGGAAGTATTCGCAGCGGGAAGATGGGTACATGAGGATTGAAGCGGTGAAGAGAAAGATTCCTTACACCACGACGACATCCGCTGCCGCTGCTGCTCTAGAAGGAATCCGGTACCTCTTGGAAGAAAGAAGGGTACCGAAGTCCTTCAATACTGCCTTTGCTTTTAAGAAACAATGAAGGTATTATAGTAGTAATCTAGGCTATCCACTAGAGCTTCCCAGGATGCTTCCACAATGTTCTCGCTTACCCCCACTGTATCCCAGGTGTTTTGATGGTGATCGGTGAAGGAAATGAATACCCGCACCTTTGCTGCGGTTCCTGCGGTTTCTGGGTTCAACACTCGGACCTTGTAATCCGTTAGGCTAATGTCTTTAATGAAAGGATAAAAATGCTCAATGGCATTCCTGAGAGCTGCATCGAGAGTTTCTACCGGCCCTACCCCCACCGCAGCTCCCATTACATCCTTTCCATTGATCCGCAGGAAAATCCTTCCCACCGTTTTTGAGGGGCTTTCCCAAGTTTTATAGGACTCCAGATGGTAATTGTTCAACTCCATTAAGGGCTTGTAAATCTTCAAAGTCTTTCGTATGAGAAGATCGAAAGAAGCTTCTGCTGCTTCGTATTCGTATCCTTTCACCTCTCGATCTTTCAAGATCTGGATAAGGGACTCTACCTCTTCAGAGTTTTTTTCGAAGGTCCCGTATTTGGATAACTTGTCTAAAACAGTGGATTTTCCCGCTAATTCAGAAAGAAGGATCCTTCGTTCGTTGCCAACTAGCTTCGCATTGATATGCTCCATCAGGTAATCTGCTTTGGAAAGCACATCCGCATGCTGACCCGCCTTGTGACTGAAGGCGGCTTCGCCCACATAGGGTTGACGTTTGTCAGGGATGATGTTGGCCTTTTCAGCGACGAATCTCGATACGGAGGTGATCTTTTGTATATGAGGAGCGGTGGAACTGTCGATATTCATCTTCAATGCCAGGGTCGGTAGGATAGCACAGAGATTCGCATTCCCACACCGTTCTCCCCACCCATTGATCGTCCCTTGCACATGAATGGCACCTGCTTCGATGGCTAGAAGACTATTGGCCACCGCATTTCCTGTATCGTTGTGGAAATGTACACCCAAGGGTGCTAATCGATCTTGGGGCAGAGCGGCCAAGATTTTTTGCACCTCTGAAGGCAGGGTGCCTCCATTTGTGTCGCACAGTACGAGGCAATCGGCCTTTGCCTCTGTACCCGTACTGAGAACTTTCAAAGCATATGCAGGATCATCCTTGTACCCATCGAAGAAATGCTCTAGATCAAAAATGACCTTTCTACCTTGGTCCTTTAGATACGAGATGGAGTCGTATATCATTTCTAGGTTCTCCTCCAGCGAAGTGCGGAGGACTTTTTCTACATGGGCTTTCCAAGTTTTCCCTACTACTACTACCACCTCTGTCTCGGCCTCGAGCAAAGCTCGTATGTGTGCGTCTTCCTTGGCTTTGTGATTGGGTTTCCGGGTAGAACCGAAGGCGGCTATTTTAGCGTGTTCAAACGTCTCTTTTTTAATCAATTCGAAGAATGCTTCCTCTTTCTGGTTGGAGAGAGGGAATCCTCCTTCAATATAGTCTACCCCTAGTTCATCCAACTTGTGAGCTATCTGGATCTTATCAGATAAGCTGAAACTAACCTCGATCCCTTGCATTCCATCCCGTAGGGTGGTATCGAAAATCTCGACTCTTTTCATTGTGTTTCCTTTACTTCTTTTTCTTCTTTATGGTTACCTTTTAGGGCCCGGTATCGGTTCATGGCACTCAGGTACGCCCGAGCACTGGCTTCCAAGATGTCCGTCGAAGCTCCCCGGCCTACACACCGATGTTCATCAAAGAGGACCACCACACCGACCTCACCAACAGCTTGTTTCCCGGGGGTTACTGCTTGGACATTGTATTCCTGTAAAGAGCCTGTGATGCCAGTAGCCCGTTCGATAGCTCTGAATACTGCATCGATGGGCCCATCTCCCGTAGCTGCTTCCTCTAAGAGTTCATCTCCTCTGCGAATTCGAACCGTAGCGGTTGGAATGGATTGATTTCCCGTAATGACATTGAAGTATTCGAGAGCGTACATATCCACCTCCTGACCCAGCTGATCTCCAATGATGGCATAGATATCCTCGTCAAACACTTCTTTCTTACGGTCTGCAATCACCAGGAACCGTTCGTAGGCTTCTTTCAGTTCCTTTTCCGAGAGTGTAATACCCAGGTCTTTCAACCTCTTGCTGAATCCATGCATGCCGGAATGACGTCCTAAGACGATCTTGCTCTCATCCCTCCCTACCGATTCAGGAGTCATGATTTCGTAGGTTTCCCGCTTTTTCAGTACTCCATCCTGATGGATTCCGGATTCATGTGCAAAGGCATTCTCACCAACGATTGGTTTGTTGCGAGCAATGGGAAATCCCAGAATCGTGGAAAGTAATTTTGACGTAGGATAGATCTGCCGGGTGTTGATTCCGGTGGTGTAGGGGAACTGATCCTTTCGGACATGGAGACACATCACTACCTCTTCGAGTGCAGCGTTTCCCGCACGTTCTCCAATTCCATTCACAGTAACCTCAATCTGTCGGGCTCCTACTCTGAGGGCAGCTAACGTGTTGGCTACCGCCAAACCTAGATCGTTATGACAATGCACCGATAGCATTGCCTTGTCGATATTGGGGGTGCCTTCGAGGATAGCTTTCAAGAACCGCTCGAACTCGTATGGGGTGGTGTAACCCACGGTATCTGGAATGTTTATAATGGTAGCTCCCTCTTTAATGACTGCTTCCAGCACCCGACAGAGAAAAGGAACTTCACTCCGAGTTCCATCTTCTGGGGAAAACTCTACCTCGGCACATTTGGATCGGGCATACCGCACAGCATGCTTCGCCATTTCCAGGACGGTTTCTGGATCCTTTTTCAGTTTGAACTGCATGTGAAGGGGTGACGTGGAAATAAAGGTGTGTATTCGGGGATGCTCGGCTTTTTGAATCGATTCCGCCGCTAGATCGAGATCCTTCTCCACAGCCCGGGCTAGAGCCGCAATCACTACCCCTTTCACTTTTTCTGCAATGACCTGACAACCTCTGAACTGTTGGGGAGAAGAGACAGGGAATCCCGCTTCTATCACGTCTACCCCAAGACGGACGAGTTGTAGAGCTACCTCGTATTTCTGTTCCACTGTCATGGCTGCTCCCGGAGATTGCTCCCCATCCCGAAGGGTCGTATCGAACACATAGATCCGTTCCATTACGTGCTCCTTTCTTGGCTTTGCCAAAAAAATTGGCCGTCCCCCCGGCAGGAAGGACGGCCATAGTATCCGAATACTATACCAATCTACTCTTCCTGCCTCCCGGCGGGAACTAGGGCGAGTAGAATGATAATTAGGCTAAGGCCCCTGGTACTATTGGTCTTCATACGAACACCTAGTAATGTAGATATAGGAATTCTACTGTTTTGTCAATCAAATTCGTTGTATAGTAAGTTCTGATGGAAGGGACGTCCGTGTTCGACAAACTAGTGGCAGACCTAACTACCGAAGAAAGAAAAAATCTTCTTGAACGGATACAAAAACTTCATCCTCTATCTGAAGAGCCTATGATGGCGAACCAGCAAGACGAGGTAGAGGTGAATGTTGAACGAGAGTTCCAAGGATTAAGCCTTTTCGAAAAGATTCTCTTATGGATACGGGCTTTCTTTACTCGAAGAATCCGCGAAGAAGTGTTAGAAGAACATCTGGTGAGAAAGTTAGGTAGGGAACTTCAACGGAAGGCCCCTGGCCTCGTGGACTTGAAACGAAAAGTAGTTTTACCTTCATTTGCCGAAACAGTGGAACGGTTAAAACCACACCTTTCCGTGTTAGGTGCTTTTATCTCTCTTTTGACGGGGAATCGAAGAACTCAGTTCATTTCCTTTCTTGCAGCCTTTGAGATGGAAAACACCACGGAGCGATTGAAAACAGAGCTGGATCCCTTTTACTTGATCGCTCTTCACTGGTATCACCTAGAGCCACCCTTTGCTTCCGATGCACTGGTAAGTCTCGAGATTCCTCCAACCGAACAACTCTCCGATGCGGACCTACGGAGAATGCTGGATAATAGGCTGGAAGATATCCTTGCAGGAATTGCTCAGGAAGAAAAGAGTAGGATGTATCTAGATATTCGTTTCTTGGACCGCTTGTCCCAACTGGTATACTTCCCTGTAGATCGAATCCTTTCTGCTTTTCGTGCCCTACCTGAACTGCCGTATGCTCCATGCCCGTTCAATAGGCTCAGAGAACCTCTGGCCCTTTTTACAGAAATCATGTATTCCCTTCGGGATCCTATCCCTGCGGTTCTCTTAGAAACATTGGTTCTGTTCAAGATGGGAGATTTCCATCGTGAATTAGATAGAGCAGAGGAAAAACACACGATTTCTCAATCTCTCCTTCAGCTTGAAGAGGCTTTCCAGGCAATTCGCAACTTCCTGCAGAAAGTTCCGCTTCTAACCCTCATGAAGGTGCTTACCGGACGGGTCAATTATAGGTGCATTGAACGAGGGGGCGGGGAGGATTGGTTCAATCAGTTCAAACAGCACTGGAGGGCTAGGTTGGACGAGGCGTTCCGTTCGTTTCTGGATATACGGAGGAAGGACGAGCTTGGGAAGGCGATGAGTGCTCTTTTCGCTCCTACTCCCTTACCGATTCCATACGGGAAGAATGTCCGGGAATGTTCCATCTTTCTCCTTGGTTTTATTTTCCTTCGTACCTTTTTTCAAACCATCTTTTTTTCTACATACAATCGGCCTCTTAGGATTCTATTACTGGAAGGACAATTCTACAAAGCGGATAACCGGAAGGAATATACCGAAGCATTTGGAAACCTGTTGAAACTGGGGGAAGAATTGGAAAAATCGACCATTCCGGAATCATGGGAATCCCTACCTTCAACCCAAAAGGAGACCTTGGAATCCCAGGTGCTTCGATGGTCCGAGCAATTTCGGGATTCTCTGCAGTCTTTGGTGCGCGTTTTGGATGGTGTTCTGTTTGGAGAGGCGGGGGGACGTTACGATACCCTGTCCAATCTTGGATCCATTGGTGGAAGGGGGAATGCTCAGCTATTACAATCCCTTAATGAAGTCTTGAAAGGGGCTACTGAGACAGTATCGGTGGTGGAACGGTTGATCCTATTGGAAAAGAAGCGTTCCTAAGGATGCTATGTATTCCCGCCGTGTGTGCTGGACGTAAGCAAGAAAAGTTGGTACATATCCCTATCATGTCAGTTGATCCTTACTGGTTAGATCTTTCCTGGTCTCCTCACCCGCAAGGGGGATTCCCGAAAGGGTATATCAGTTTGTCCCATGGAGGGGATTTCAACCTTCGTTCCCCTTTCCATACAAGAGCCATTCAGGAGGTAGGAAGGATTTTTCCAGGAAAACGGTTCTTGTACTGCCGGCAGGAGCATACGAAGATCGTTCGGATTGTCGCTGCGAATGATGAGCCTGGTCAATTAGGAGATGGATTATTGACTCAAGAGGCAAACATCTTGCTTGGAATTACCGTTGCGGATTGTCTTCCCATTCTTCTCTGGGATCCCAAACACCAAGTGCGGGGGCTTCTCCACAGTGGATGGAAGGGAACAGGGATCCTAGAGGAGGCAGTTGTCTTAATGGATAAAATGTATGGAACAGAACCGAAGGACCTTCACGTGCTTTTGGGTCCCTGCATCCGCTCCTGCTGTTATCGGGTAGATCCTGAACGAGGACAATGGTTTTCATCTCAGTTTGGAGAAGGAGCCTCCAGAATTCGGAACGGTGTGTATTATGTGGACTTAATTCAAGCGAATCAAACTATTGCCGAATCGTTGGGCATTCGTTCCATCGAGGTTGTGGAAGGATGCACGTACTGTGATACACGGTTCCACTCGTATCGTAGAGAAGGTCCATCGAACTTTCAACGAATGTTGGTTCTATTCTGAGGGGAAAAGGTATGGTAGTCTTCAAAGAGCAACTGAAACAGAAGATTCTTCAGATTCTGAAAGAGTTAGCCCAACGCAAAGGGTTGGATCCAGAAGGAATAAGAGCGGAACATCTATCGGTAGAAAATCCTCCCAAACCTGAATTAGGGGACCTGGCTATTCCCCTATTTCCGTTTGCAAAGGTTTTCCGGATGCCACCTCAAACCTTGAGTTCCCTGGTAGGGGAAGAGTTGCAGCAGAAGGATTCTTTACCCGAGGGGATAGACCGTTTCAGTATCGTGGGACCCTATTTGAACATATTTCTGAATAGATCGTTGGTTACGGGACTTCTATTCCAGCAGATTCGCACGGAAGGGGATCGGTTTGGCTCCAGTTCCATACTGAGTTCTAAGAGGATCATGGTTGAGTTCTCAAGTCCCAACACGAATAAGCCCCTGCATTTAGGGCATCTTCGGAACGATGCCTTGGGGGAGAGTGTGGCTCGAATCCTTCGATTCAGTGGAGCTACGGTTCGGACTGTGGATTTGATTAACGATCGAGGAATTCATATCTGTAAATCCATGCTAGCCTATCAGGAGTTAGGGCATGGACGAACACCAGAGGATGAAGGGCTAAAATCCGACCATTTTGTAGGCAAGTACTATGTGTTGTACAACGAGTTGGCCAAACGGGACCCGGAGGCAGAGGATCGAGCCCGGAACATGCTGGTGAAGTGGGAACAAGGGGATCCGGAAGTTCGCCTCTTATGGGAAAAGATGAACCGGTGGGCCATTGAAGGGATCAAACGCACGTATGAACGAACGGGTATCCACTTTGACCAGTTCTATTTTGAAAGCGAGGTTTATTTAAAAGGCAAGGAAGAAGTTCTCAAAGGATTAGAGAAGGGGATCTTTTACCAGGAAGCGGATGGTTCCATCTGGGTAAACCTGGAAGACATTGGACTGGATCGGAAAGTGCTACTTCGGAGTGATGGAACCTCTCTCTACGTCACCCAGGATATCGGAACAGCCATATCCAGATACAAAGATTGGCCTTTTGACGTCATGATCTACGTAGTAGCCAGTGAGCAAAACTATCATTTCAAAGTACTCTTTTCGATCCTGGAACGGTTAGGATACGAGTGGGCAAAGAACCTATATCATCTTTCGTATGGGATGGTGAACCTACCCGAAGGAAAGATGAAATCCAGGGAAGGAACAGTGGTAGATGCGGACGATCTATTGGATGAGCTTACTGAAATGGCCAAGGAAGAAATCAGAACCAAGGAACGAGAAGGGGAGGTGGGAGACCTAGAGGGAACAGCCGGGAAGATCGCATTGGGAGCTCTTCACTATTATCTTCTCCAACCATCTCCCTCGAAGGATATCGTTTTCAATCCCCGGGAATCCCTCTCATTTACAGGGAACACAGGTCCCTATATCCAGTACACCGGAGCCCGGATCTGTAGCATGGTACGGA
The DNA here is from genome assembly GCA_026418195.1 of Spirochaetota bacterium. GTDB lineage: Bacteria > Spirochaetota > Spirochaetia > DTKZ01 > DTKZ01 > DTKZ01. The sequence goes on from JAOABU010000116.1 coordinate 84,132, forward strand.
AACTGGATGAAGTACCCCAGGTGAAAGAACGAACAGGGAAACCTTCCGATCTGAACACTGGAGAAGAATGGGAACTGGTAAAACTCCTTTTCGAGTTTCCCGCGATGGTGGAACAATCAGCGATTTCTTATAATCCATCCCTCTTGGCAAACTACCTATACGAAGTTTCTAAAACCTTTAGCCGCTACTACCATGAGCATCCGATCCTGTTTGCAGAGAATCCTGATGTAGCAGCCTCGAGAGTTCAGCTTTCTCGGTGTGTACTGCAGGTGCTGAAGAATGGCATGCACCTGCTAAACATCCCATTCCTGGAAGTTATGTAACATAAACGTAGGAATTCCGTTCTTTTTTCCTACATTATTGTGGGTTCCATGTTTTTAACCTTATAGGAAAACTAAACAATTATCTCTGTAACTCTCTATCCAATATATTCTTAAAATATTTATGTAAAATAGGCATGCTTATTGCATAATTATACGTTGCTACCCTTGTGGGGAGATGGAACAAGACTCGCTCTACCGGTAAGGAGGGCGTTGGATAGGAGAGTGGAAAGTGACATTGAAAAGGCGACCAGGACCGGTTGGATTGTATGATCCCCGATTTGAGCGGGATAGTTGTGGGGTAGGCTTTATCGCTCAGATGAAAGGGATCCGGAGTCATTCGATTCTACAGGATGCCCGTCGAGTGTTAGAGAACCTTCAGCACCGGGGGGCCTCTGGGGCGGAGAAGAATACAGGAGATGGGGCGGGGATCCTCTTTGCCCTTCCTTGGGAATTCATGGAAAAAGAAGCTTCGATTCTCGGCATTAGGCTACCGGAACGGAGAGCCTATGGGGTAGGGTTGGTGTTTCTTTCTTCCGATAAGGAGGAGCGACTTCAACAGAAACTCCGCTTTGAGTCAGTGGTAGGAGAATTGGGGCAGAAGGTGTTAGGGTGGAGGGAGGTGCCACGGGATGATTCCATGATCGGTCCCCAGGCAAAAGCGTGTGAACCCGCCATGGAACAAGTGTTCATTGGGGCGCGGGAAGGCCTTTCCCAAGAAGCCTTCGAACGGAAGCTGTTCGTCATCCGTAAGCTCGCAACCCGAAGAATTCGGGACACGAAGATAGATCCCCACTCCTATTTCTACATCTGCTCCCTGTCCACTCGGGTACTAGTGTACAAAGGGATGCTAACTCCTTCCCAGCTATTCCGGTACTTTCCGGATCTCCTCGATCCTTCAATGCAAAGCCATTTCGCCATGGTTCATTCCAGATTCTCTACCAATACATTCCCTAGCTGGGATAGGGCCCATCCGTTTCGGTACCTTTGTCACAACGGAGAAATCAATACATTGCAGGGAAACGTGAACAAAATCAGGGGACGGGAAGCGTCCATGGCAAGTACCCTCCTAGGGGACGATTTGAACCGAATCTTGCCGGTGATCGAACCTGATCTTTCCGATTCTGGAACCTTCGACAACGTGCTGGAACTACTTTACATGGCGGGACGCAGTCTGCCCGAGGCCATGATGATGATGATTCCAGAGGCGTGGCAGAATCATCCTACCATGCCTCAAAAGAAAAAAGAGTACTATGAGTTTCAGAGTTGCATCATGGAACCATGGGATGGTCCTGCTTCCATCCTGTTTACCGATGGACAGGTAATCGGAGCAGTTTTGGACAGAAATGGATTACGTCCCAGCCGCTATATCGTAACCGAGGATGAGCGGGTGATCCTATCCAGTGAGGTAGGAGTGTTAGATCTGGATCCTGCTCAGATTCGAGCAAGGGGAAGACTTCAGCCGGGTAAGATGTTCCTGGTGGATTTTCAGAAAGGCAGGATCGTGGAGGATGAAGAAATTAAAGAAGAAATTTGTGGTAAACATCCCTATGGTGAATGGCTCCGAACTCATCGGATCACCCAGGAGGAACTCCCTGTAAGAGGGGAACCCCACGGGTTCTATCCTCAAACAATCATCGAGAGACTTCGACTCTTCGGGTACACTTTCGAACATGTTCGTCTCATATTAAAACCCATGGCTGACACTGGAAAAGAACCCTTGGGTTCCATGGGGAACGACACTCCCTTAGCCTGCCTTTCCGACACACCGCGAATAATTTATGATTATTTTAAGCAGCTTTTCGCCCAGGTCACCAATCCACCCATCGATTCCATCCGGGAGGAAGTGGTGATGAGTCTGGAATCCTACATTGGACCGGAGAAGAACTTGTTGGAAGAGACCCCCGGCCACGCTGCTCGGTTGAAACTCTCTACTCCGTTTCTTACCAACGAGCAGCTCAATTCCCTCAAGCATTTGGATCACAAGGGTTGGAAAGCGTTAACTGTGGACATTACGTATCCATCGGAGCCCGGGGATGAAAGGAGCTTACTTCAGTGTTTGGATCGGATCTGCCGGGAGGCTGAACAAGCTATCCATGAAGGGTACAGCTTGTTAATTCTGAGTGATCGAAAAGCAGGAAAGGATAGAATTCCTCTCAGTGCCTTAATGGCAGTAGGAGCTGTGCATCATTACCTCGTTCGCATAGGAAGAAGAACCCAGATCGGAATCCTTCTCGAAACAGGAGAACCGAGGGAGGTACATCATTTCTGCATGCTAGTAGGGTACGGTGCAGATGGGATCAATCCATATCTGGCTTTCGAAGCGATGTGGAAAATGCAGAGGGATGGGAATCTGCCCAAAACCCTAACGGACGAACAGATCGTAGCGAACTACATCCATGCTTTGGATAAAGGGATGAAGAAGGTATTCGGCAAGATGGGAATTTCTACCTTGGAAAGTTACAAAGGATCCCAGATTTTCGAAGCGGTAGGATTAGGGAAGCAAGTGATCGATCGTTGCTTTACAGGCACTCCTTCACGGATCGGGGGAGCTAGTTTCGACGTGTTGGCTGCGGAAGCAAAACGGCGGCATTCCCTTGCCTACCCCAAGCGACCGATCCCCATGGGGTTGGAATACCTGAATCCTGGGGAGTACAACTGGAGGGCCGAACAGGAAAAGCACATGTGGGATCCTGAGTCTATTGCATACCTCCAGATGGCGGTACGGTACAATCGGATGGATGCGTACCGAATGTTCCAGGAACGTCAGGATGCTAGGACAAAAAATCAAGCTACCCTTCGAGGCCTTTTACGGTTCAAACCTACCCGATCGATTCCTTTAGAAGAGGTGGAACCTGTCTCAAATATTGTGAGAAGATTCGTCACGGGCGCCATGAGTTATGGTTCCATTTCCAAGGAAGCCCATGAAACCCTGGCGATCGCTATGAATCGGTTAGGAGGGAAATCGAACACTGGAGAAGGGGGAGAGGATCCTGAACGGTTTAAACCCTTACCCAATGGCGATTCCAAACGTTCCGCCATCAAGCAGGTAGCATCGGGTAGGTTTGGAGTTACGATTGAGTATCTAGTGAATGCGGACGAACTACAGATCAAGATGGCGCAGGGAGCTAAACCCGGGGAAGGGGGAGAGCTACCAGGACACAAAGTAGTAGGGGAAATTGCTAAAACTCGACTTACCACACCCGGAGTCATGTTGATCAGTCCTCCTCCTCACCATGATATCTATTCTATCGAGGACTTAGCCCAGCTGATTTTTGATTTAAAAAACTCCAACCCCCAGGCTAGGATAAGCGTAAAATTAGTTTCCGAGATTGGGGTAGGTACTATAGCAGCCGGTGTGGCGAAGGCACATGCGGATCATATCCTCATCTCTGGTCATGATGGAGGAACCGGGGCTTCTCCCCTGACGGGTATCAAGCACGCAGGACTTCCTTGGGAACTTGGATTGGCAGAAACCCATCAAACGCTGGTGATGAACGATCTGCGAAGCAGGGTGGTTCTTCAAACGGATGGACAGCTGAAAACCGCTCGGGATGTAGTGATCGCAGCTCTCCTTGGAGCAGAGGAATTTGGATTTGCTACTGGAGCTCTCATAAGCATGGGATGCGTAATGATGCGGAAATGCGAGAAAAACACTTGTCCGGTGGGAATCGCAACGCAGGATCCAAGGTTACGGGCAAAATTTGCAGGAAAACCAGAACATGTAATTCGGTTCTTTACATTCCTTGCGGAGGATATCCGATCCCTGATGGCTCAATTGGGATTTGCCCGCTTCAACGATATGATCGGTCGGGTTGATCTCCTGGAAGTGGATGACCGAGTGTTGGGATGGAAGTCAAAGTACATCGATCTTTCTAAACTTCTCACTCCGGCCCAGAAGTACAATCCAGAAACTAAGGTATACTGCTGCAAGCGACAGGATCATGGAATTGAATGGGTACTGGATCAGAAAATTCTTTCTCGAGCACAAAGAGCAGTTCTTGACGGCGAACAGGTTCAGATCCATCAGGAAGTTCAGAATACCCACCGAGCAGTTGGTACCCTGTTGAGCCATCATATCGCTAAACGATGGGGAAACCGTGGTCTTCCGGATGGAACAATTCACATCAAAACTTACGGGTCGGCAGGGCAAAGCTTTGGAGCTTTTCTCGCCAAAGGGGTAACCTTAGAGTTAGAAGGGGAAGCGAATGACTATGTGGGTAAAGGACTTTCCGGGGGTAGAATCATCGTATATCCCCCCCGGAACGCTCGGTTCATTCCTGAACGGAACATTCTGATAGGAAACGTTGCTCTCTATGGAGCTACAAGCGGGGAAGCCTTTTTCCGAGGATTGGCAGCCGAGCGGTTCTGCGTCCGCAACTCTGGTGCCTTTGCGGTAGTAGAAGGAGTAGGGGACCATGGGTGTGAATACATGACAGGAGGTCGAGTCGTGATCCTGGGTCCTACAGGGCGTAATTTCGCTGCAGGAATGAGTGGGGGAATTGCCTACGTGTGGGATAGGGACGGAAATTTCCTTCAGAACCTAAACAAGGAAATGGTGGAAGTAGTTCCATTGGAGACGGATGAAGATGAACGAATCATCCTTGATTTGATCAATAAGCATCTGCACTTTACAGGCTCTACCGTGGCCCAGTGGGTTTTAAATCACTGGAAGGAGGAACGGAATACGTTCCATAAGATCATCTCTCCCGAGTATCGAAAAGCATTGGAACTTTCGAAGGATAGAGAATTGGAGGCGATTCATGGGTAAGCCTACTGGTTTCATGGAATATTCTCGTAAGGTTATTGCAGATATTCCCCCTCTAGAACGGTTGAGGCATTTCAATGAGTTTCATATTGAGTTGGAGGAGCCTGAACGGATTCGACAGGGAGCTCGTTGTATGGACTGTGGAGTCCCCTTTTGTCAGAGTAGTTTCGGGTGTCCCATCATGAATCTCATACCAGAATGGAATGATTTCATCTACCAAGGTCGGTTCGAGGAAGCTTTCTGGAGACTCCGAGCTACGAACAATTTCCCAGAATTTACCGGCAGAGTATGTCCTGCTCCCTGCGAAACAGCCTGTGTGCTGGGTATCAATGAACCTCCTGTCACAATTAAGAACAACGAATGCTTTATCATTGATCGTGCGTATGAATCAGGATGGATGGTCCCTCGAATTCCCCCTATACGAACGGGGAAGAGGATTGCGATTGTAGGTAGCGGACCTGCCGGACTAGCAGCAGCGGACCAATTGAATCAAGCGGGACATGGAGTGACAGTGTTCGAACGTTCGGATCGAATTGGAGGTCTTCTCATGTACGGGATTCCCAATATGAAACTGGACAAGGGGTTGGTGCAGAAGAGGATACGGCTCATGGAGTCGGAGGGGATAGAATTCCGTACGGACAGCTGGGTAGGGAAGAATGTGGATCCTGAAAAACTACTGGCGGAGTACGATGCGGTAATCTTGGCAGTAGGATCTACTGTACCGCGGGATATGCAGGTTCCCGGTAGAAACCTGAAAGGGATTCATTTTGCCATGGAGTATCTCACGAGCAGCACCAAGCATCTCTTGGATGGAAAGAAACTGAATGGAAGTGGGCTTTCCGCTAACGGGAAACATGTAATAGTAATCGGAGGGGGGGATACGGGAAACGATTGTCTAGGGACTGCTCTGCGCCAAGGGTGTAAGGGTCTCAAGAACTTTGAACTCCTACCCAAACCCCCCGCAACTCGTACCGAAGAGTTTCCATGGCCTCTGTATCCCAGGGTCTTGAAAGTTGATTATGGTCATGAGGAGGCGATAGCTAAATTCGGAGAGGATCCTCGGGAATGGGGAATCTTGACGAAAGAGTTCCTGGATGATGGGAAAGGAAATGTAAAGGGGATACGTACCGTTCGAGTTGAGTGGACAAAGGATCCGAATGGGAAACCCGTCATGAAAGAAGTACCTAATACGGAAGAGTTCTGGAAAGCGGAACTCGTGTTACTGGCCTTAGGGTTTTTGGGACCAGAAGGGGAAACCCTTGATGCATTTAAGGTAGAGAAGGATCCTAGGTCTACCATCAAGGCGGAGTATGGAAGTTTCTCAACGTCTAATCCGAAAGTGTTTGCTGCTGGGGATGCGCGGAGAGGACAATCCCTCGTCGTGTGGGCCATTCATGAAGGAAGAAAGGTTGCACGGGCAGTGGATTTATTCCTGATGGGTGAAACTTACCTAACTTGACGCATAGTCCCGTATATGGTATAGAATCTTCTGCAAAAAAACTCGAGTGGGAGTGAACAATGTACGTATTGGTGGAAATTAAAGGAAAGCAGTACAGAGCAGAAGCGGGAGCGGTACTGAAGGTAGATAGGATTGACAAGGAAAAAGGTTCGGCTCTGGAATGGAATAGCGTACTTCTAGTGGGGAAAGAAGGGAACATCTCGGTGGGAAACCCCTACGTTACCGGGGTCACCTTGAAGACCCGAGTGGAAGACCATGGTCGAGATGAAAAGATCATTGGGTTCAAGTATAAGAAACGGAAGAACTACCGGAAGCGGTGGGGGCACCGACAGCAATACACGTTATTGAAAGTAGAGGAAATTCTAGGGGTATAAGGTGATTCAGGTACGGGCCTCTGTACAGAGGAACGGTTGCCTTCGAATCCTGGAAGCGACGGGACATGCTTCCAAGGTAGCTTCTGGTTTTAGTCCGGTTTGTGCTGCAACAACGGCTATCCTGCGTACGGCGGGGGAGCTTCTCTGCACAGAAAAAGGACTGGATGTGTGGGTTTCAGCTCCTGAAGAAGGCAAGTTTACGGTGCGGGTAGGAGAAGTGCCTTCCTATAAGGTAGACCGTATCCAGGGGATTACTGCTTTTCTCCTGTTTGGAATACAGAGATTGGCAGAAGATGCACCGAAGGAAGTTTCTTTCATATTCGAAGAGGGAGTATAAGGTATGGCACATAAGAAGGGTGGTGGAAGTTCTAAAAACGGTAGGGATTCCGCTGGCAGAAGGTTAGGAGTCAAACGATTCGGAAACGAGATCGTTAAGGCGGGTGAAATTTTGGTGCGTCAGAGGGGGACCGTGATCCACCCGGGGAAGAATGTAGGACGGGGTAAGGATGACACGCTCTTTGCTCGAGCGGCAGGAAAAGTAATTTTTAAAACCCTACGAGGAAAAAAGATCGTAACCATAGAACCCATTGAGTAAACGGTGGCTTGACCGTGCACCACTTCATAGATGAAGTCATTCTCGAACTTTCGTCCGGTTCTGGAGGGCCGGGATGTGTTTCCTTTCGCCGGGAAAAGTACGTCCCTAAAGGAGGCCCAGATGGTGGAGATGGCGGGAAAGGCGGGGATGTGATATTTGTGGTGCGAAGAAACTTGAAAACTCTAAGACATCTAAAGAAAAATCCTATCTTGAAAGCGCAGAACGGATTTCCGGGGGAAGGAGCTCTTCGGCATGGCAAAGATGGGGAGTCCATTGAAATCCCAGTTCCTCCTGGAACCGTTATCAAAGATGCAGAAACAGGGGAACTCCTAAGGGATTTCACCGAAGAGGGCACCTCCTGGGTATTCCTCACCGGTGGAAGGGGAGGGAAGGGGAATGCTCATTTCAAGTCAGCAAGGAACCAGGCTCCTCGGTTTGCACAGAAAGGGCAGAGCGGAAAAACTGCTCGGGTTAAGGTAGAGTTAAATATAATTGCCGATATTGGGTTTGTCGGATTCCCCAATGCAGGTAAATCGAGCTTGTTGAAAGTCCTCACCAACGCCAAACCAGAGGTTGCACCGTATCCATTTACAACGAAAACTCCCCATCTGGGGGTTTTAACCGTAGGTGATGAAGATATAGTTTTAGCCGATATTCCTGGGATCCTGGAAGGAGCTTCAACTGGAGTGGGGCTGGGGATCAAGTTTTTAAAGCATATCAGTAGAACCAAAGGGTTGGCTTTTCTAATAGACCTCTCCCAACCGAATTATCTGGGACATTTTGACATCTTATTGAAAGAAGTAGGAGAGTTCTCTCCGGAACTGGCCCGACGAAAGAGAGTTCTTGTGGGTACAAAGGTAGATTTGTTAGAATCTCTACAGCCTTTGGAAGAGTTGAAATGCAAGTATCCAGAAGAGAGGGTCTTGGGCATCTCTTCCATCACCCGAGAAGGCTTGGATGCCCTAGTTCAAGCCTTTGTACGACTAGCCAAGGACGAAGGATGAAGGGATGAGACTAGCGCTTCTAGGAGGCACCTTCAATCCCATTCACATCGGGCATCTTTATATAGCAGAAGAGGTACTCATTTCATTGAAGTACGATCGAATCGTATTTGTACCATCCTATCGCCCGGCCCATAAAACAGTAAGCAATATGGATGATCCCCAAAAGAGGTTGGAAATGGTTCGCTTGGCAACGGAGGGCAGGGAAGAGTTTATCGTGGAGGATTGTGAGATCCTACGGAAGGACACCTCGTATACGATGGACACCATTGAATACCTCTACCACCGGTATCCTGTGACAGGGAAGATAGGACTCATCATAGGAGAGGACCTAGTACCTGGTTTCCCTACCTGGAAAATGGTAGATCGTCTGTTGAAAGAAGTAGAAATCATCATCGCGTATAGAACGAAACGGGAACCCTTCCCGTATCCTGTACAAGTGCAGTACATAGAGAATGTGGTGATACCAATCTCCTCTTCCGAGATACGGGCCCGGATTAAAGCAGGAAAAGCCTTTCGATACTTGGTTCCAGACGCGGTGTATCAATATATTCGGGAACAGGGGTTGTACCAGAATGAGTGAGGTAGAATTAGAATCTTCCATTGAATCCTACCTTCGACTTACCCTTTCCCCTAAGAGGTTCATCCATTCCTTGAATACCGCAGAATGGAGCAGAAATCTGGCAAGCCGATTTGACATGGATCCCCAAAAGGGTTATTGGATTGGCCTGCTTCATGATGCAGCAAGGGAGCTCCCCCCAGAAGAATTGTTGCAGAGAACCAAATCCCTGGGGATCCAGCCTGATCCGATAGAACTGGAAAACCCCATCCTACTCCATGGGTTGATTTCAGCCGAGATTGCTCGTTCTCGCTTTGGAATTAGAGAAGAAGAGCTTTTAGAGGCTATCCGTCATCATACCCTAGGGAAACCATCCCTTCATCCCTACGGGAAGGTACTCTATGTGGCTGACTATATTGAACCTTCTAGAACTTTCGTGGACGATACGTTTAGAGCTACCATACTTTCCTTGTCATTGGATGAAATGCTCTTGAAAATCCTGGAAGAGGAGAAAAGGTTTCGTAAAAACCTTGCACCCATTACCCAGGAAATGTACGATGAGTTGAGGGGTAGGATTCTTGAAAGGGCATAGTCGAACAAGGTTCGATACAGGACTGATTTTCTTGGCTTCTGTGTTTGTCATCCTTTTGGTGAGCGGGCTTTACATCTATCAACAAGTACGGGTGGACCCTGTAACCACCTCCATTCAACAGGGGAAACCCTTTGCTGTTCAACTGATGATCCACGATGGGAAAGAATTAAAGTATACCGAGCTTTTGTTCTATTGTCCTTCAACAGGTAGGGCTGCACTGTTGGATATTCCTGGGAATCTAGGGATTATTCTACCCCAAGCGAAAAAGGTAGGTAGAATCGATTCCCTATACAGGATTCATGCGATAGAAGCGTATCGGGACGCTATTGAGACTGTTGTTAAAGAAGAGATTCCATTCTATCTAGAACTGTCGTTTACACAGCTGGAAAGACTTATCGACCTTCTCGGAGGAATTGAGGTATTTGTAGCTAACTCCCTTGAGATGGATGTAAAGGGAAGGAAAATCCAACTTCCCTCAGGAAACCTGCATCTGGATGGAGGGAAGGCGATGGTATACTTATCCCTCCAAGATTCTGAAGAATCAGATATCGATCGTATCATCCGAATCCAAAAGTTTATACAATCCCTGTTAAAGAAGATAGGTGAATCCGTTGATTTCTTCACTCACCCTGACGTGATCCCCTATGTAAAAGAGTGTTTTCGAACGGATATGGAGACTCGCGGTCTTCTTGCCTTTTTGAGCGAGATGAGGAAACTAGACATAGAGAGAATGGCGTTTCAACGAGTACTCGGAAACCAACGAAAGGTAGAAACCGAGGAATTACTTTTTCCCCATTTCGAGGGGCAGCTACTGAGACAGACGGTGAAGAAGATGCTGGAAACTTTAGCGAGTACCGAAGGAGTTAGAGGAGAGGATGCGGGTCTAACGTTAGAAATTCTCAATGGAACCAAGATACCGGGTTTGGCTCGAAGAACCCGTGAAATCTACCAGAGCTTTGGGTTTGATGTAGTCTCCTATGGGAATGCAGAAACCCAGGAGGTAGAAAAAACTATGGTCATTGATCGGAAAGGGAATAGAGAGGGAGCATCCAGGGTAGCCTCGATCATCAAATGTACCAACATTGTAACAGGTCCTTCGGCAGGTGGAGGACAGAAGAACGTTGATATTACCATCGTCCTAGGAGGAGATTTCGATGGAAGATACTGTAAGTAGCGGTACGGTTGTGTTGGAAGTTGCCAGATTCATTGAAGAACACAAGGGGAGAAATACCGTAGTCCTTCATTTAGGACCTCGATGTTCCTTTACCGATTATTTCATCATCACCACCGTAACTAGCGAAGGTCATTTACGGGGTCTTTTCAACAACTTACTTTCTTTTTTGGAAGAAAAGCATATAGAACTGTTTCGGAAAAAGAAGAACTTGGATGACGTAGGTTGGCAATTGATTGACTGCGGTACCTTCGTCATCCACCTCATGACAGAAGAAAAGCGCTCTTTCTACGACTTGGAAAAGCTTTGGTTCGAATGTGAACGAATAAGTTACTCTTCGTCTTCGAAATCTTCATAATCCATATCATCTAAGTCTTCTTCGTCGTAGTCATCGTCCTCCAGGTCTTCATCTTCGTCTAGATCGTCTTCTATGTCTTCGAAGTCTTCATCCTCATCTTCATCGTAGAAGTCTTCATCCTCATCGTCGTAGTCATCGAAATCTTCTTCATCCTCTTCATCTTCATCGTACATGAAGGTAATGAGGTACTCTTTTTCAAGTTCATCTTGTAAGGCCATAGCACTCCCCCCTCGATTGACCCTTGGGTCGAATTCTCCTGAAAATCTAAGAGAAGAATAAAGGTCTGTCAACTGTTTTATTCACCACTCAAGGCTACAAAGAACCGAAGGGTCCCAAAATCTCCCTGTAAAGCTTTTTCCATGGTCATTACTGGTAAGGGCAGGGAAACGGTTATGCCCTTGCCTATGAAGATGGTTGGGGGAGTGAGCATGCAATTCACCCCACAGGTCTCCAATGTAACGATGGCTTTCCCTGCAATCTGGTTCACAATTTCGCCAATCGTAGCTCGATGAAAGGGGCCAAAATCCATTTCATCAAAGGTAACACCTAATCTGGAGGCCATTCCAGAAACAAGGTTTCGAGCGGTTCCTATTTCAGACTGCAGAACAAAGTATCCGCGCAGGGCTCCTGTAATCCCGAGGCTACTGGTAAGGTCATACGTCTGGGGGAAATTTTCGGTAACTTTTTTAAGTGGCAATTGGATTTCTTGAAAAAATTCTAACGCAGCAGTTAAAAAATGGTCCGTATACACACTGGTTTCCTCATTTACTTTTCATCTTCAGTGTAATTTTTTCTTCTAATAATAGCAAATATTTTTAAAATTTCTTGCTTTTTCCCAAGGAACTTCGTACAATTCCTCCCCATCTAGGAGGAAGAGGGATGCTATCCGAGGAAGAATGGAAATCCTTCCATCGATTACTGGATATTGCGTTAGAGGAAGATCTTGGTCTTCGGGGAGACGTTACATCTGAGGCCATCTTTCAAGCAGAGCAATGCATCTGCAGATTGGTGAGCAAAGACCATGGGGTATTGGCAGGGATTGAATGTTTCCTGAAAGTATTCCAGCGGATCGATCCGAAAGTCCGTTGGGTGGAGGTTCTCGAGGATGGGGTTGACCTTTCACCGGGAATGGTTGTAGCACGGCTGAGCGGACCTACGAAAAGTATTTTACAAGCGGAGCGAACCGCTTTGAATTTTGTGGGATATCTATCAGGAATTGCTACTACAACCCGGCGGATGGTTCTGGCCATCAAAGGAAAAGGAAAAGCGGTAATCCTGGACACTCGAAAGACACTCCCCGGATATCGAGCGTTGGCTAAGTATGCCGTACGAATCGGGGGAGGAAAGAACCATCGATTCGGTCTGTACGACATGGTTCTTATCAAAGACAACCATATCGATGCGGTAGGGTCCCTTTCCGAAGCAGTCAAACGGGTTCGTGCCCGATGGGGTAAGGAGTTTCTCATCGAAGTAGAATGTCGTACCTTAGAAGATGTGAAGGAAGCCGTCGAGGCGAGGGTGGATCGAATCCTATTAGACAACATGGATGTACAAACAACTAGAAGCGCAGTGCAATGGGTTGGAGGAAGGGTCCCCTTGGAAAGTTCCGGTGACATGACTCTGGAGCGGGTAGAAGCATATGCAGCTACAGGAGTAGACTTTATTTCCGCGGGCAGACTCACCCATTCGGTTCCATCCTTTAATTTCTCTCTTCAGGTGGAAAGGAAAATCACATGAGACCCAGTAAATCGTTTTACGATGTCCTGGTGATCGGTTCGGGAATTGGTGGTTTGAGTTGTGCTATCTCTGCTGCAGAAAATGGGCTCTCGGTAGCTGTAATTTCGAAAGAGGCGGATCTAGAAGAATCCAACACGTTCCATGCTCAAGGGGGTATCGTAGAGCAGGGGGTGGAGGATTCACCGAAACTTCTATATGAGGATATCTGTAAAGCTGGGGCCTATCTGAACAATAGGGAAGCTGTACGGTTCGTAGCCGAGAAGGGGCCACGTTTCGTCCGAGAGTATCTGATAGAGAAAGCAGGAGTTCCCTTCAATCGAACTCCACAGGGGGAACTATCCTATACCCGAGAAGCAGCCCATTCGGTTCGAAGGATCCTGTATGCTCAGGATTCTACCGGTAGGTCCATCGAAACGAGCCTTCTAACCTACGCCAGAAGTATACCGGGAATCGAATTCCTTCCCAGCACCATGGCGGTGGATATCCTGACCAACTGCCACAATTCGAAGGACCCCCAGGAACGGTATCGGCCCTTGAGGGCGTTAGGAGCGTATCTATTGGAAATCCCTACTCATCAGATCTATCCTCTGTTTGCTTCTCATGTAGTGTTAGCTACAGGAGGAGTAGGGAATCTTTTTCTTCATACCTCTAACCCGAAAGGTGCTACAGGAGATGGAATCGCCATGGCTTTGCGGGTTGGTTGTGAAGTGATCAATGCGGAATACCTTCAGTTTCACCCTACCATCCTTTTTCACCGGGACAGGCAACGGTTCCTTATTACAGAAGCCTTACGTGGAGAGGGAGCTCGACTATTGAATCGCAGAGGGGAGCCCTTCATGGCACGCTATAATCCATCCATGAAAGATTTGGCGCCTCGGGATGAGGTATCCCGAGCCATTTTCCGGGAGATGGCTCTCGATGGGAGTGGATACGTATTCTTGGATGCTAGTGCCTGCCATGTTGATCTGAAAGAACGGTTCCCTATGATCTTCGAAGTATGTGCTTCGTTGGGAATCGATATACGCAAGGACCCTATACCTGTGGTTCCAGCAGCGCACTATTTCTGCGGAGGAATAAAGGTAGATTTAGAAGGGAGGACTGCCATTAAAGGACTCTATGCCGTAGGTGAGAACGCCTGCAATGGTATCCACGGAGCGAACCGACTTGCATCCATTTCCCTGCTGGAGTCTCTGAGTTTCGGGATTCGGTGTGGTAAGTACCTATCTACCCATCCCATTCCTTTAAAAGAGAAGCTACTCCGCTCTATTCCCGAGTGGGTGTATCCCAAAGAGGAGGAGGAGTTCGACCCCATTCTTATCTCCAACGATCTCCTTAGCATTCAGACCCTTATGTGGAACTATGTGGGGATCATTCGAACGAAGAAACGCTTACTTCGAGCACTTTCTGATCTGAATTATATGAACCATAGAATCGAACAATTCTATAAAGAAGCTCGAGTGACCCGGGAATTGTTGGAGCTTCGAAATGCGGTGTTTACAGGATTGGCTATTACTCGAGCAGCATTAAGAAACCAAGAATCCATTGGCTGCCACTACAGAGAAGATTGAATCCAGTTTGACAGAAGATCATTTTTTTGTATAATACCATCCGGTATGGGAGATAGGGTGTTGGTGCTGGCTCCCGCGAAGGTAAATCTACATTTGGAAGTGTTTCCTCCGCGGGAAGACGGGTATCACCCCATCCTTTCCCTATTCCAATCCATCTCCTGGTTCGATGAACTGGAGATACGATCTTTGAAAGAAAAAGATACATGCGAAATCGAGGGGGAGTGGTCCATCCCGCAGAAAGAAAACCTAATTTGGAAAGCGGTAAGTGCTTTCCGACGAGTTACAGACTTCCATGGGGGAATCAGAATCAATGTACGAAAGAATATCCCCATGGGTGCGGGATTGGGGGGAGGCTCTTCAGATGCTGCTTCTACGTTACTGGGTCTGAACTCGTTGTGTGGACAACCCTTGAAAGAAGATATGCTTTCCGCTTTAGGTGCAACACTAGGAAGTGATGTTCCTTTTTTCTGCCAGACTTCTTTAGCTATGGTGTCGGGGAGGGGAGAACGGATTTCGCCTATCCGAAGTCGGAGAGATTACAACATTGTAGTGGTAGTTCCACCGTTCCAAGTGTCTACTCGTGAAGCGTATCAATGGATCGATCAGGAAAAGGGCTGGACCCGACCAGAGGAGAGTAAAGGAGGAGAGAATCTAGAAACCCTATTCCATGGTCCCATCGAAAAATGGGATTTTTTCAATGCGTTTCAACCTATTTTGGAAAAACGATATACGGTATACCAGAAAATCCTTGAGACCTTTCAAGAAACGGGGGCCCTTTTCAGCTCGATTTCAGGCAGTGGTTCCAGTATGTTTGGTGTGTATAGATCAGCAGAAGAGGCGCATGAAGGGGAGGAGGAGTTAAAGCAACACTTTTCCATAGTTAAAGTTACGATTCCTCTTGATAGGAGGCCAATCCCCATATTAGAATAGCTTTGCAACGAACGTTTGGAAAAAAGGAGTCCTTCAATGCAGATTACAGACATCCGGATTCGGAAGGTGACTACGGAAGGCAAGTTGAAGGCGTACGTTACCGTTACCTTTGATAACTGTTTCGTTGTGCACAACGTGAAGGTCATTGAAGGTAAAACGGGGATCTTTATCGCGATGCCTAGCCGCAAGACTAAAACGGGGGAATACAAAGATGTGGCTCATCCTATCAACTCCGAGTTTCGGAACGAGTTGCAAAAACGTATCCTGACCGCATATTCGGAGATGGGAGAATTGGCAGAGACTACAGAAGCAGAACCCGAAGACAAATAGTTCGTCCGGGTTTGAACATACACCTCGTTGGGACGTCGGCAAGCGGTTAAGCCTCCGGGTTTTGATCCCGGCATGCGTAGGTTCGAATCCTACCGTCCCAGAGAAAACTTTTAGAAGTATTGAACAATGAATATAGAAGGAGTAAATCGTGGAAACTGTAGCATTTTCGGCTGTGGAGCGTAAAGAACTGAAGAAGAGTGCAACGAGACGGTTGCGAAAAGAAGGGATGATCCCGGGTATCGTATATGGGTATGTAGGGACAATCCCTATCGCTGTCAATGCTCATGATTTCAGGTCCAAGTTCCATCGGATATCGGAAAACACGATCATCAACTTGAAGGTCGGTGACAAGATCTATGATGTGCTCATTAAAGACTATCAAACAAATATCCTTAAAGGGACCATAGAGCATTTAGATTTCTATGCTCTCCGAAGCGATAAGCCTGTGCGTACCCGCATTCCGTTGCATCTCGTGGGTTCTTCCAAGGGTGTACGGGAGGGGGGAATACTGGAAGTACAACTACACGAATTGGAAGTGGAATGTCTTCCCAAAGACTTACAGGATCAAATTCAGGTGGACATTACCCATCTGGAGAGTGGGCACGCTCTACACGTAAAAGATTTAAAAGTTCCTGCAGGTATTAAAGTTCTTTCCTTACCCGACCAGGTAGTAGTTTCCGTGGTGCATGCAAGAGCGGAAGTAGCTGCTAAACCGGCAGCTGAAGGAGCCGCCCCAACTCCGGAAGGAGTTGTGACACCAACCCAGGAAGGAACCAAACAGACAACAGCATCCTCAAAGCCATCCACAGAAAAGAAATAGGAGAGTTCTCTGGATCTCTTGGTTCTCGGATTGGGGAATCCTGGGGCAATGTATCAATATACCCGTCACAATGCAGGATTTTGGGTAATAGATCATTTAAGCCATACCCTTCAGGTCCGAATGAAGAAACCTACCTTGAAAGCGTATCAGATAGGGAAGGGACTCGTAGGGAATCAAACGTTGTATCTTGCAAAACCATTGACTTATATGAATCGATCAGGAGAGGTGGTTCAACCTCTCTTAAAATATACCAATCTTCCTCTTTCATCCCTCCTTGTGATCTGTGACACCCTCGATCTACCACCGGGAAGAATTCGTCTTCGGAAAAAAGGATCTTCCGCAGGTCATAATGGATTGAAATCCATTATTGCAGCTATCGGAACTGGTGAGTTTATGCGGCTCTACATCGGGATTGGGAGACCAACGGATGGAATGTCAGTGGTAGATTACGTGCTCGGAAGACCTCGTTCGGAAGAAGCGCCTTTGTTAGAAGAGGCAGTTATTCGGTCCGGACAGGCAGTACTAGGTATCATGGAGAAAGGTCCTGAAGCGGTGATGAATGAAATCAATCGAAAAGGATAATCCGCTAGTATCCAAGGTTCGTACGTATTTACAAACCGTGCCCCTGCCTAGGGATGCTACCCTTTTGGTTGCCCTTTCGGGTGGGATAGATAGTACGGCGTTGGGAATCGCTCTAAAGGAACTCTCGCAAGAACTCGAGTTCTCCCTTATCTTTGGATACTTCAATCATCGTTTACGATCCTTCGAAGAGGAAAGGGTAGAACGTTCATTCGTTTCAGAGCTTGCATCTATCCTTAAAGTTCCTCTATTTATCGGAGAAGCGAAGCGAGGATCGATTGAATCTCAAGCGTTGCAGGAAAAGCGCAGCCTGGAGGATGTGGCACGAGAACATCGGTATCGATTCCTATGGAGAATCGTGAAAGAACAGAAGGCTCATTTCTTAGTAACTGCCCATACTGCTCAGGACAATGAGGAAACTCAGATCCTACGGATCTTTCAAGGATCTTCCCCTGCAGGACTCAAAGGGATTCCCAGTAAGGGCAAGAGAATCCTCCGGCCATTCCTTCGAGTGACCCGAGAAGAAATAGTGGATTTCCTTAAGGAAAGAAATGTTCAGCCTATTGAAGATCCCTCTAACAGGAATCTACGGTTTCTTAGGAATGCTGTCCGTCATCGCCTTATTCCTTTGATCAGAGAGGTATTCCCTGGGTATCAAACAGCATTAAAGCGTCTGAGCATCAAAATGAATTGGATTGAAGATTTCCTCCAAGAGGAACTTTCCCGCCGGGATCCATGGAAATTAACCGAAGGTGGGTGGGTTTGTGCCGTGGACGAGTACTTGTCTCTTCCGCCGATCCTGCGACTCTATTCACTGTACAGACTCTTCAATAAAACTCAATGGAAAAAAAGAGGAAGGTTCCCCTTTCGTTTCCTGTTCCCCCTTGTACAAGGGGTTGTGAAAAAAAATGAACGGGGAATCTGGGTGAGAGGCGACATTCGGATAAGAATAGAGAATGGCAAACTCTATTGGGAATCCAATATTGTCCAGGAAAAGAAAAAAGGGTATCTTTACGTTTTGGAAGGGAAAATGAGTATCACCGTATCTGACAGTCTGAGGGTGGAAGTGTATCCGCTGGAACACAGCACCGTTGCGGAGGGGGGGGAAACCTTCAATACTAGGGGATTTCATACACTTGTTCTTCGATCCCGACGTCCGGGAGACGCGATCGATTTGCAGAGAGGCAGGAAATCGGTGAAAAGACTCCTCAGTGAATTGCATGTCCCCATACAGTACCGTGAGGAGGTTCCCATCCTACAGGGGGATGATGAGATTCTGGCCGTCTTCTTAGGAGCATATGGGTTACCCACCCTTCGTACTAAATCTTCGATAAAAGACCCGGTGGATCATACTACAGCAACATTGAATCACATAACGATACAAATACAAAAAATGAGAGGTGGAAAGGACTGTGAACAACCAGAATAATTCTAACGAACCGAGAAACCAGCCTCCGGTAAGGTTCAATTTTAACAATAACCGTTTTGCCTTGATGTTTCTCGTAGTCCTAATGAGTTTGTTCATTTTATTTTTCTTTTTTAGCGATAAAACCGTTACGACGGAGATTCCGTACTCTGTATTTCTGGGCTATGTAGAGCAGGGTGAGGTGGAATCTGTCAAGATCATTGATCAATTGGAGATCCAAGGCACATTAAAGGGTAGGGGTGGTGAATCTACCTTATTTAAAACTACCATTCCTTACTTCGATAGTGAATTGATCCCTACTTTAAGAAGTAAAGGGGTTCGAATTTCAGGGGGGCAGCGGTCAGTCTCTCCCCTGCGAGTTGTATTGGAGTTCATGCCGTGGTTCATTGGTTTCTTCTTCATCTGGTTCATGTTTCGTCAAATCCAGGGGGGAGGGAACAAGGCGTTTTCTTTTGGTAAGAGTAGAGCCAAGCTCTACATCGATGATGGCAAGAAGGTAACTTTTGCTGATGTGGCAGGACAAAAAGAAGCAAAATACGAACTGCAGGAGGTAGTGGAGTTCCTGAAGAATCCGAGCAAGTACACGAAGATGGGAGCTAAGATCCCTAAAGGAGTGCTCCTCGTTGGAATGCCCGGAACCGGAAAGACACTGCTGGCAAAAGCTTGTGCGGGGGAAGCAAATGTGGCCTTCTTTCATATGTCTGGTTCTGATTTCGTAGAAATGTTCGTAGGGGTCGGAGCGAGCAGAGTTCGAGACCTGTTCGAACAGGGCAGAAGACATGCCCCTTGTATCTTATTCATTGATGAGCTAGATGCAGTGGGGAGGACTCGAGGTGCGGGGTATGGCGGTGGACACGATGAACGGGAACAAACCCTGAACCAGATGCTGGTCGAGATGGATGGATTCGACACAAAGGACGGTGTTATTATCCTAGCCGCAACCAACAGACCTGATGTATTGGATCCAGCCTTGCTTCGACCGGGCCGATTCGATCGACAGGTTGTGGTAGATATGCCCGACATACAGGAACGGGAAGAGATTCTTAAGATCCACTGTGCGCGAATTCCGTTAGGAAAAGGAGTGGATCTTTCCAAATTAGCCCGAGCCACACCCGGAACCTCAGGGGCTGATTTAGCGAACCTAGTGAACGAAGCAGCGTTATTTGCGGCTCGTAAAAACAAAACAACCGTAGATATGGAAGATTTCGAAGAGGCTCGGGACAAAATTCTATTGGGAGTAGCTCGAAAGTCCAGAGTAATTCTCCCAAAAGAGAAACGAATGACCGCAGTACATGAATCGGGGCATGCCCTTCCTCATTACTATCTAAAGCATACCGATCCTCTCCACAAAGTTACCATCATTCCGAGGGGCCGGGCTTTGGGTTTGTCTCTTTCTCTTCCGGAAACGGATACCTATTCGCGGAGCAAGAGCTGGTTGGAGGATCGGATAAAGATCATGCTGGGAGGATATGCAGCGGAAAAACTCGTCTATAACGACACTTCCACTGGAACAAAGAATGATATCGAACAGGCTACAGAAATCGCAAGAAAAATGGTATGTGAATGGGGGATGAGTCCAGAGTTAGGACCGGTTGCATATGGGCAGGAGGATGAACCCATTTTCCTTGGCAAAGAAATTGCGCGGCACAAGGATTATTCGGAGGAAACCGCCCGAAAAATCGATGCGGCCATTCGGTCTATTATCACAAACGCTTTGCAGGAAGTAGAACAGCTGCTCCGCGAACATAAGGATCAGCTTCTTCTCTTAGCTGATACGTTGGTGGAACGGGAGACACTGGATGATGATGAGATTCGAGCTTTGTTGGGATTCCCGAAAAGGCAAAGTCGTTCAGAGGAAGATGGGGGTAAAGTAAGTCATCCTGAACAAGTGAAAACATGAGAAGAACAGAGATGCTCACTCTTTGTCTCATTGGACTCGCTGTAGGGTTAGGGATTTCGGAAGGAAAGGCTCAACCCCTGGATTTGAACCCCGTTGAAACCCTGCTGAAGGAGGGAAAAGGAAAAGAGGCCCTTTTTATCATTGATTCTTTTTTAGAACATTTCCCTACTGAATCGGATCTTTTATATATGAAGGGGTTGGCTCTTCCCCATGAGGTTTTATCCTTGCAGAAGGCCCTCCAGTATAATAGTTGGAAGAAATATAAGGACTCGAATGCTAGACTCCTTCTTGTGGAAAGGCTTTTGCGGCGGAAACAGTTCTTGGAGGCTCAATCGGTCCTTCAAGGGATAACAACAGGAGAAACTTTACCTGAGTATTGGTATTTTCTTGCTCAAATACAGTTTGGAAAGGGGAATAAAGAAGAAGGGGATCAAACACTACGAAAAGCCATTTCTATCTTTCCTAAGGATCCCCGATTCCTTACTTTATATTTTCGGAATAAAGCTCATGCTACCCCTACGGATTCCAGCCTCTGGGAATTGATAGATTCCAAGAATCCCTACTTTCTAGAAGCTATGGCTGAGTATCTCTGCATCCTTCCCGAAGGAGACCGTCGGAACACCCTTCTTCAAGAGTACTTTCGCCTTGGGGGAAAGGATCCGAGGGTCATCCTACCAAGGGTAGGAGTAAAAGACGATGAGTTCGAAGCCCAATGGGACAGGGTGCGAGAGTTGGGAGGATTTTCGAGTATCGAACTGTGGGAACAAGCATTCTCCCGTTTTCCAACAGGAAAGATTCGGGAAAGATTGGAGCAAGACTTACGCAAATATTCAGGGCAGATGAATCGAGATGCTGATCGGGATGGGTACATGGAAGAGGTAAGACGATTCGTAGAAGGAAACCTCACCTATCTCGCTTTGGATTCAAACCAGGATGGGGAATGGGATCTCCAGATCGATTTTGTTGTACAGAAGCCTTACAGAATCCAAATACATCGCGGAGGAATGGAAACCATTCAGGTCTTTTTTATCGATTATCCCCGCATCGATCGCATTTTAGTACAGCAGGAGAAACTTCTTCGAGAGTACCGATATGGCAATCCCCCATTCATCTGGAAGGAAAGCCTTTTCCCTCCAACGGAAAAAATCCTCCCTTTCGTCATTGCTCCTGTTCGAATGGATGCTTTAGACCGTTTTCTTCTCTTTTCCTTCCGGGAGGCGAATCCGTACCAGCGGATCGATACGTGTACACGTTGTAAACGAGTGAGAAAGTTCCTGTATCAAGATGGAACGATTCTTTCCTTTCAAGAAGAGCAGGAAATTAGAACCGGAGAGATTCGAAAACGGACTGTATCCTTTCGAGAGGGGATGCCGGTTGTCGGATTCATCGATGTAGATGGGGATGGTGTATCCGAGATACGTGAATTATATAGAAACGGAGCTCTAGAATCGATTGAACTAGTGTCTGGAACAAGGACATCATATAGGGAATTCCTCTCGAATCAACTGAAAGAATGGGATTTCAATGGAGACGGGAAAATCGATGCAAGAGAATATACGGTTGGAAGGGGAAGAAAAATGGTAGAGTTCTCCTCTCTTCTGGATACAATTTTCGATGCAAGGGCATGGTTGGAAGAGCAATGAAGCGATCCATTTTCTACTTGATAAGCCTATTCCTCCTTTTTTCTTGCAGAACCCCTACTCCTGCACCACCTGTGCGAACTCTCGAAGAGGTAACCATTTCTGAAATTCAAACCATGATTTACAGTGAAGAACCTACCAAAGCCCTGCAGTGGATCATTGGATTACGTACCTCTACTTCCCCGGTAAAGATCCATCCAGATGAATTGGAACGGTTGGAAAAGGAAGCAAAAGAAAAAATCATCGAGAAGTTTTATCAAGCCATCGAAGCTTCTGATTTCTCCTATGCCCTTTCTCTCTATAGTTCTTTTCGAACTCTCTATGGCTCTGGTGGATTCCCAGAGTATTCGGTGGACCGATTGAAGTTCCTATTGGCTGAAACGGAGAGGCAAAAAGGGAACACCGTTCTAGCATTGACGCATTTCCGAGGGATGAGCGATTGGGGAATGCTCTCCCCTGAAGAGCTTACTAAGTATGCCCGCTTAGCCTTAGATCTTAAAAACCTACCAGCCTGCCGAACCATTTTGAAGGAATTGGAACGACGCAACCTAGTCGTTCCAAAAGATCTAAAAGAGGCATCCCTCCAGAACATCCCTTTGGCTGATTACTTAGCAGGGACAGTCACCATCTGGGTGAACCGAGGGATCCGGATGGATCGAGGGGTAGGGGTACCGGACCGTGTGATTGGAAGTGGATTCTATATTGATCCCAGAGGGTATCTGCTTACCAATTATCATGTTATCCAAAGTGAAGTGGACCCAGAGTATGAAGGGTACTCCCGACTGTTCATTCGACCTTCCGGTAGAATAGACGAACGAATTCCTGCGAAGGTAATCGGGTTTGACCGAATCTTCGATATAGCCCTATTAAAAGCAGAAGTGAATCCTCCCTTCCTTTTTGGCATCACCGATGTGCAGGAATTGAGAGTAGGATCTAGAATCTATGCATTAGGATCCCCGGGAGGATTGGAAAATACTATCACCTCAGGCATCATCTCCGCGGTAGGAAGAAGGTTTTTCCAATTGGGAGATGCCATGCAGATGGATGTTCCTGTAAATCCCGGCAGTAGCGGTGGCCCGCTGATAGATGAAGAGGGTAGATTAATAGGAATCGTGTTTGCGGGTATTGAACAGTTCCAAGGTGTGAACTTTGCCATACCTGCCTACTGGATTCAAAAGATTCTCCCCTCCCTTTATACTCCGGGGGAAGTGGTACACAGTTGGATGGGTGTCTCTGTCCAAGAGGTCCGAGAGGGTTTAGAGGTGCTGTACGTAGCACCTGGATCTCCCGCTTATGAAGTAGGAATCCAGCGAGGAGATCAGATTCGACAGATTGGTGATACAACTGTCTACAAGGTGCGGGATGCACAGTCTGTTCTTCTTTCCCAACGACCTGGAACTCTTCTTCGGGTTAGCGTCCAACGGAAGGACGAAACTAAATCCTATATCCTAGCACTTCAGAAACGTCCCTATATTCCTCTTGAGAAAGTGATAGAGTTTGAGCGAAAAGAAAATCTCTTTCCTGCTCTATTTGGGTTCACTGCGAGAAGTTTATCTAGTGGGTTGTTTTCGGACGATTTTATCGTGGAGAAGGTATATCAGGGGTCGGTGGCGGACGAAACGGGATTATCTGAGAATGACCCATTTACCTTAAGGAATTGGATCGTAGACAAAAAGAAGCGTCTGGTGCTCATGCAAATAACCATCAAACAACGGAAAGCAGGATTCCTTGAAGGGGGAGTACAACTTGGAGCTCTCTTGGAGCAAAACAATTTTTTATAAACCTTACTTTTCATTTTCCCTTGCACAAACCTCTCCTCTCTTCTATTCTTAGAACTGAAATATGAGCCCTTCAGATCATTTAGATCTTCTGCATGACACCGAAGTTCCACCTCGAATACTGATCGTCGAGGATGAAAACATTGTAGCGTTAGACATCAAAATGCATCTTCGTAAGTATGGCTTTCAAGTAGCGGGTATTTTCTCCAGTGGAGAAGAAGTATTGGCCCATATTGAGGAAGCAAAACCAGATTTAATCCTGATGGATATCAAGCTACAAGGTAACCTTGATGGGTTAGAAACTTCTCGAATTATCAAAGAAAGGTATGGTTTACCCGTAGTGTTTCTAACTGCCTTTGCGGATGAAGCTACCTTACAACGGGCTAAGGTGATGGAGCCCTTTGGATATATTATAAAACCTTTTGAGGAGAAAGAGTTACGTACTGCTATCGTCATTGGATTGTATCGTCATAGTATGGAAAAGAAGCTTCGGTATAGGGAAGAGTTATTTTCAAAAACCTTACGAAGCATCACTGATGCGGTAATTGTCTTAGATCCGCAAGAACGGATCGAGTACATGAATCCCGTTGCAGAATCCTTGCTTGGACAGTCTCTAATAAAAGCTCAAGGGAAGAAGTTCCGGGATCTATTCACCCTGCAACCTGTAATCTTAAAACTCCCTACGTTACGGTACAACAACCTGCATGAGTTTCAATCCAATGGAAAGGTTCATGAGGTAGAACTGAATAGTTCTCCCTTGGTAGACGAAAAGGGAGAGAGGACAGGCACAGTGATTATCCTACACGAAGTAACTGAACAGGTAGCAATGGAAAAAGCTCTCCATCAGAGTGAGCAGCAGTTGAGGCAAGCTCAAAAAATGGAAGCCATTGGAAGGCTGGCAGGTGGTATAGCTCACGATTTCAATAATCTGTTGACTATTATTTTAGGGTATTCCCGAATCCTGTTGGAGGATTCTACTGTTAACCCACAGGTGCGAACCAACATCGAAGGGATTCAACAGGCTGCCTTTCGATCCATCCATTTGACTCGGCAGTTGCTTACGTTTTCTAGACACCAGTCCTCGGAATACAGAACCATGAACCTGAACCAACTAGTGCGGGATATGGAAAAGATGGTTCGCCGCTTGATGGGGGAGGAGATACGCCTAGTACTGTCCTTGGATGCAGAACCAGCGGATGTATACGTAGACCAAGGGCAGATGGAGCAGGTAATTGTGAATCTAGTGGTAAATGCTCGAGATGCCATCAATGGGGTAGGTACGATTTTTATTCAAACAGGAAACCTCACCATTGAGCCAGGATTCTCTACCATTACAGGCCCTCTGCAGGGAGGAGAGTACGTCACTCTTTCCATACGTGACACGGGAATAGGGATACCAGAACATATTCTGCCGAACATATTTGAACCCTTTTTTTCCACAAAAGAGACGGGAAAAGGGACTGGCTTAGGGTTATCTACCGTGTACGGTATTGTAAAACAATCCAAGGGAGGAATCCTAGTGCGAAGTGCTCCCAATCAGGGTAGTACTTTTACCGTATTACTTCCCTTGCATGGGAAAGTTGTATCAAAACAACAATCTTCCCAACCTTCGATGCAAAATTTAATGGGAACTGAAACGATTTTGATTGTGGAAGACGAAGAGTACATTCGAAATCTGATCTTCAAATTCCTTTCCCCCTATGGGTATAAGATCCTAGATGCTCCGAATGCGGGGGAAGCGTTGTTGCTCTGTGAGGGATTTCAAGAACCCATCCATCTATTGGTAACCGATGTGATCCTACCCCATATGGATGGGCGTCGATTGTATTACCGATTGAAGCAAATCATCCCATCGATGAAAGTACTCTTCATTTCCGGGTATCCCATGAAAATTTTGTTAGAAAAAGGACTGCTTGAAGAGGAAGATCCCTTTCTTCAAAAACCCTTCGATCTGGAAGGTTTCCTTCAGAAAGTTCGGAGCATCTTGGATATCTAACGATCTTTCGGTATAGTGTCATTACCGATGAAAACGAAGTATATTCGCAACTTCTGTATTATTGCGCACATTGATCATGGAAAGTCTACATTGGCAGATCGATTCATTCAACGAGCTCACTTGGTGGAGGATCGGCTGTTTAAAGATCAGATCCTTGATTCGATGGATATCGAGAGAGAGAGAGGTATCACCATTAAATCTCAGGCCGTAACGATTCCCTACCTGCGCAATGGGGAGGAGTATATCCTGAACTTGGTGGACACTCCTGGGCATGTAGATTTCTCCTATGAAGTATCACGGGCCATTTCCTCCTGTGAGGGAGCGTTACTCTTAATTGATGCCACTCAAGGGGTAGAGGCTCAGACTCTATCTAACCTTTACATGGCTCTGGAACATAACCTAGAAATTCTCCCTGTCATTAATAAAATAGATCTTCCAGCTGCCGATATCGAAGGAGTGAAACATCAGATCGAGCATGATCTAGGGTTGGATCCGAATTCGGCTCTCTTGGTTTCTGCTAAAACTGGACAGGGAATGGATGCTCTGTTAGAGGCTATTGTGGACCGGATTCCTCCTCCAAGGGGGAATACCGAGGGACCTCTACGGGCACTGATCTTCGATTCTCACTACGACCCCTTTCGAGGGGTGGTTATCCACATCCGGATTTTCGATGGCGAGGTATCTCCGGGTGATAGGATCATGCTTTACTCTAATCGGGCAAGTTACGAGGTAGAAGAGACAGGGATATTCCGGATCAATCTCCAACGGACCAATATTCTTGGAACAGGAGAAGTAGGGTATCTCTTAGCAGGGATCAAGACCGTTCGAGATGTACGGGTAGGCGATACAGTTACTCTCGCCAACCGTCCTTGTACGGAACCTCTTCCAGGTTTTCGGGAAGCAAAGCCTGTGGTATTTTCATCCATCTATCCTGTAGATCCGGATGAGTATGAGGCTCTTCATCAGGGACTGGAAAAGTTAAAATTGAACGATGCTGCTTTAGTTTTCGAAAAAGACTCCTCCGTTGCCTTAGGCTTTGGGTTTCGGTGCGGGTTTCTAGGCTTACTTCATTTAGAAGTCGTACAGGAACGATTGGAAAGAGAGTTTGGGTTATCCATTGTACTGACCGCACCTTCCGTACGGTACCGGATTAAATTGCGAAATGGGGAGGAAATTTTCGTGGATAACCCTGTAGAATATCCCGATCCCTCGCGGATCGAATATACGGAAGAACCTTACATCAAAGCAACCATCATTACTCCTACCGAGTACCTAGGATCCATTATGACTCTGTGTATGGAAAAGCGAGGCCAGCAGGTAGGAATGTACTACCTCGATCCAAAACGGGTAGAAATCCTTTATGAGATGCCTTTAGCGGAAGTGCTTTTCGATTTTTATGATAAATTGAAATCGATCAGTAAAGGGTATGCCTCTTTCGACTATGAATTGATCGGTTATAGAAAGACTGATCTAGTGAAGCTCGATATCCTTGTGAACGGGAAACCAGTGGATGCTCTATCCCAGTTGGTGTATCGGGCCCATGCTCAGAGTCGTGCTAGAACCATCTGCAAACGATTGTTGGATGAGATCCCAAGACATCAGTTCAAGATTCCCATTCAGGGAGCCATTGGTGGTCAGATCATAGCCCGTGAGACCATCTCCCCAGTCCGGAAGGATGTTACGGCCAAATGTTATGGAGGGGATATCACCCGGAAACGGAAACTGTTGGAAAAACAGAAGGAAGGAAAGAAGCGGATGAAGATGGTGGGAAACGTGGAGCTTCCCCAGAGTGCATTCCTGTCGGTTCTCAAGACGTCGGAGGACTGAAAAGCTGTTTAACCCGAGATAGAAGGTTTCTATAACGCTTGATATTGGAGCGTACCTGAATCGCGGTGGCAACGTCTAAGGTATCGGAGCTAGGTAGTTCAGGAAGATTAAGAAAAAGAAAATCCAATGCTTCCAACTTTTGGTGAGTATCTGTATCCAGAGCGACTGGGGAAGCGTTGGAGGAGATCGCTTTTTCGACCCCCTCCTCTATCTCTTGCAGAGTTTCGTATACCCCTTGTACGAACTCTAACACTCTCTGGGTATTCCAAAGGGGAAGGTTCGATTGTGAAGGGGAGGAGGAGATCGGTTGGATCTTTTCGAATATCGAGGATAGAATAGGGAAATCTCCTACTGGATAAGCGCCAAAATCAAGACCCCGAGAACACAGAGTATAGACCCGCTTTTCTTGTTGGCAGATGTCTCGTGCTACTTCTAGGAAGGATTGGAGTACAGGATCTGTTTTTACCTTCTGACCATTTACAAGTCTCTCTGTCCCTCTCTGCCGGTTCAGCCCGTTCTCTAGAAGGGGAGAAGGATTCAGCCGATGTTGTTGGGATAGGTAGAATCGGTGGGTATACGTTCCACGCGCGTGAGGTTTCCCTGGAACGTAGTGAAAATCCATTCCTAGGCAAAGGACAGGTAGACTCGGAAAGGAACAGGTACAAGCGATATAAAGGGCAATGTTCCCTACAGATCCTAGAGGGGGAAGCATCGGGGGGAGAACTGCAGCATTTTGGGGATCCTCAAACCATCGTAGGGGTTCGAACTGGGATAGAAAGAGGTAGATAGGACCCTTCCAAATCCGCAGGATACCCGGAAACACGGTGAGATCAGCAACCAGCGGAATCCCCTGGAAGGGTAGAGCAAGGAAATCTTGGAGGTTGATGGCTTGAGCATCCACACTCACCACTAAATCGGGTCGAATTCCAACAGAACTGAGAAACGGTAAAGCAGTGTCTACTGAGATAAGATACACGGCGTCTCGAACTTTCTTGATCCATTCAAATCGATCCTCGAGGGACTCTCCTGCTCCTAAAACCAAGGGAGCTTTTTGGATCCTTAACTCTGTCACGGGAGTAGCGTTAGGTAGGTAGACCAAGTTCTGGAAGAGGTTGGACATCCATCGATTTCCTAATCGGATCGTGGTTAACCGGTTTCGCAAAATCCTTTCCAAATAAAGGAATAACTGTTTTTCGACCTCATCGTAGAAAGATCGGTAAAGGATGTACCCACGATTCAAAGGGACCAGAAGAATCTTGCGAAAACGTTTCCAGTCGAT
Organism: Spirochaetota bacterium; assembly: GCA_026418195.1. Taxonomy (GTDB): domain Bacteria; phylum Spirochaetota; class Spirochaetia; order DTKZ01; family DTKZ01; genus DTKZ01. The sequence goes on from JAOABU010000116.1 coordinate 113,139, forward strand.
CTTTTTTCCCAGATACTCGATTAGAGCGGGGATGGAATCGGTTCGAATGAAGGAAACTCTAGGATCCTGTTGGATCTGGGGAACCATATACCTAAGGGTAATCTCCATCAAGAATTGATCTTTCTCTATACAGACGAGATGGGAACTTGAAGGTAGTCTTTGCAACAGTTCTTTCATTCCGTACCCCACCAAAGGCGAGGGGACCAGAATAATGGCTTTTTCTGGTAGGCTTACCGAAATAGCCCGCGTTCTTGTGTGTTCTTCAGGAGACTGTTCGTGATATAGGAATTTACCCTTGTAAAAAATATTGGTTCCCCCCGGCCTGGGTTCCAGGCGGGGGATCAGATCGGTCATTGTTTCGGTATAAAGTATTTAAAGAATACCGAGTTGAAATCGTCCTTGAAGTCTTTTGAAGTGACGACGAAATTCTGGACATTCTCTTCTGTAAATCGTTGCACAATGTAGGGAAGATATACTTCCAATACTTGTAGATCTTCCATTTTTACAGTCCGTTCGTCCACGAGCTTCAGAAGGGTTATAGCGTCTCCCAGAACAATGGGATCGGAGGTTTCATTAGGTTTCAAGGAGAAAGCGGTGATAAAGAAACTCTCTCGGAACGCCGCTCCTGCTAGGGCACTGTCTGTTCGAGAAACAGGTTTTAGAAACATCGAGTTTCCGAAATTGATGGGGAAATAGTCGGTTTCCTTTACAGAAAGACCTTTTTTTGTGGCAAGAACTTCGAATGGAGTAGACTTCGTTTCTTCTTTGAACTTTTTCGCTTCTCCGAGTAGATAATCTTCAATTTTTCCTCGCTCAAAACTCATCATGTAGGTCCGTACTGTTTTCTTTACATCTGGATCCGAGAAATCGGCAATGATGGGACTTTCATCGCATCGGAAGATCAACCATCCATCGGAAGCCTCTACTGGTTGGGCAACCTGTCCTTTCGCCAGCGAAAAGATCTTTGCTGTATCTTCTGGTTTTTTGATGAGGGATTCTAATTCGTAGGCATACCTGAAACCCATGTCTCCCCCTTTTTCAGCAAAGGGGTCCTTAGAATAGGAACGAGCTGCATCCTCGAAGGTTATTTCTTTTTTTTCAATGCGCTCGAATACTTTTTCCGCATCCCGTTTTCCGGTAGTGATGGTAACCAGGGAGAAGCGAGCCCGTTTGAACTTCGATTCATTGGCTTTCAGATATGCTTGAACCTCAGATTCCGGGTACGAGGTGAAGGGGAATAGAAGATACTTTACCTTCCGTTCTGGGGATGCAAGGGATTTCAGAAACTGGATTTCTTTCCTGCTTAACGGAGTAGATCCAATATCTTCCAAGTACGCTTGGAAAATGAGATTCTCCCTTACCGTTTTTCGAATGGCATACCGTTCTGATAAGGGCGTTTGACGATACCGTTTTTCTGAGAATTCTCCGTTTTCCAAATAGGCGGGATACGAAGCAAGACTCTCGTCGACTAAATTCTCCGATACATGAAACCCGCTTTCTTCCATTAGAGTGACTAGGGCTGTATGGAAGGTAGTCCGATCGAACGCACCTCTCCATACCTGATACACATGAGCCTCTAAGTTATCCTTCTGATTCCCCTGGGATCGAAGCTGTTCGGCTATTAGGTCTTTCTGCTGGGAAAAATAGTTGCCTGGTACATATTCAATGGGCTTACCTTTGAAATATCCAAACACAATTCGACCGGGTCCCCCAATTTTGCCGACTACGGGAGCGCCGATGAAGGTCACTACGATAATTACGAGAATGATGATACTAAAGATGTACAGTCCCCTAGGAGTGTGTCGCTTTGTCTGGGTTTGATCCTCTCCATAGGGTTTGGAAACGTTGGTTTTCTTCTTTGATGTAGATAGCATGCGGTGAAAGATACCACGCAACTCTAGGGATGTCAATTCAGAGGATCATCCTTTCCCTTGCGTTACCCCAGAGAACTTTGAGATACTGTTATTATGAAAATTTGTGGAGTGGATGAGGCAGGAAGAGGTCCATTAGCAGGGCCTGTAGTGGCTGCTGCTGTGATTCTCCCATCTGACCGCTTCCCAATAGAGAGACTGAAGGATTCTAAAGCGCTCTCTGACAAGGAGAGAAGGTCTTTGTGCGCTCTGATCAAAGATAGGGCTTTTTGGTGTATTGGAGAAGCTTCCCCTGAAGAGATCGATGCGATCAACATTCTTAGGGCTTCCCTTTTGGCGATGAAACGAGCGGTAGAAGGGCTACCCTTTCTTCCCGACCGAGTACTCGTGGATGGGTTATTCGTTCCAGACGTTAACGTTTCCTGCGAAGCGATCGTTGGAGGAGATACCAAGATACCCGAAATTATGGCCGCTTCGATCCTAGCAAAGACTTACCGGGATGATCTTATGATTCAATGGGGTCGAGTCTATCCTCAGTATGGATTCGAACACCATAAAGGTTACCCTACTAAAGCCCATCGAGCAGCTCTTATGAAGTGGGGACCTTCCCCGATCCATCGGAGGAGTTTCCGCTTGATTTACGCTTCATGAAGTCTGTAGCAAGGTGTAAGGCTCTGATGAAAGCTTCCAGATCTTCCTTGAACACTACGATTTGATGCCTCTCGAAATCGGTTTCTCCATGCTTTTTACTTTCCACAATATTGAGGAAAATATCCCCATTCCGATTTTCTTTGATGTTGAAAAAGTAGGTTCGCTTTTCCGACTGTGAGTGTACATGCGTAGAGAACAATTCGCCCCTGATGCCCATGGACCGACTATACAGGAAAAGATAAATCTTGACAACTTGCCTTCAATTTTGGTATATACACTGTGAACGTGCGCCTGTCGTATAACGGCTATTACCTCAGCCTTCCAAGCTGAAGATGTGGGTTCGACTCCCATCGGGCGCTATCGGGCGATTAACTCAGCGGGAGAGTGCTACCTTCACACGGTAGAAGTCGGCAGTTCAAACCTGCCATCGCCCACTTTTTTATTACAGATGTAAAACGTTTACAATGTAGGGCAAAAGTTGACGGCGTATAATCTGTTCGACCTAGTTGGGGGGCTAGCGGTATTCCTCTTCGGAATGGTGATGATGAATAACAACATCACCGCGTTCGCAGGGGACAAGCTCCGCAAGATCATGCTCCTCCTCACTAGAAGCAAAGTTCGGGGATACCTCACAGGCTTAGGAGTCACCATCCTCAATCAGTCTTCCTCTGCTACTACGGTCCTTGAAGCCATGCTGGTAGGTTCGGGACTGCTGACCTTCCAGCAGAGTTTAGCCATCACCTTAGGTGCGGAATTGGGTTCGACGTTCCTCGGACAATTGTTTGCGTTTCCTAAAATAACGAAACTATCTACCCTCTTCATCGCAGCAGGGTTCTTTGCCTACTTAATCGTTTCATCCAAGAGGAGGAAATCTGCTGCCAATACCCTTTTAGGGTTTGGGTTCCTCTTTCTTGGAATGGAAATGATGTCCCGTGCCATGGAACCCTTGAAGGGGTATCCTCCATTCTTAAATGCCATGAAGGCTGTCGAAGCTCCGGAGTTAGGGATCCTATTAGGCTTAGTGTTTACGATGATCATCCAGTCTTCTGGAGCTACCTCTGGAATCGTTATTGCGATGGCTATTGCTGGTTCCATCAATCTATACCAAGCAGTTCCTATCAATCTGGGTGCTTCCATCGGTACGTGCATCACCGCAATATTGGGAAGCTTGACCTTAAATCGGGAAGCCAAGCGTACCGCTTATATTCATGTAGTGTTTCAAACGATCGGAGTCTTCATCGCGTACATTCTCCTTCATATTCCCTATGGAGGCGAAAACCTGTACATTTTCTTGGCGAAGAAAATAACCTTCCTGATTACCGGTACCATGAACAATCTACCCCGTCAGATAGCTATGGCCCATACATTGATGCCCGTCATAAACCATATAGTGGTGATTCCACTTCTTCCCTGGATCGTAAAAGTGTTCAACCGGTTCGTTCCACCTATGCCTCCTAAGGAGGAGTTTGGAGTCCAATATTTAAACGATTCAATTCTCACCGAACCCGCCATTGCATTGATCCAGGTAAAAAAAGAAATTTTACGAATGGCCCCAATCATTAAACGAATGTTAGAAACCAGCCAACAGATTTTCAATCATAGGGATCGAGACCTGTGTGCTCAGATCAAAGCTGATGACAAACAGTTGGACTACCTAAGAAGGGAAATCGTACTATACTTGACCAAGATTTCTAAACAGCCCCTTACAGATCAGGAAAGTCGGACTCAGGTAGGCTATCTCTTTATCGTGAACGAGTTAGAAAATCTAGCAGATGTGATTGACAAAAACGTTCAAGATCGGGCTAAAAAATTGTTGAAAAAGGGACTTCAATTCTCCGAGGAGGGAATGGAGGAGGTGAATGAGCTTTTCAAGATGGTTCAACATAATTTTATCCATGTGATGACGGTGTTCGAAAAGGACGATTTAGAGGAAGCAAAGAAACTAAGTCGACTAGCAGAAAAGAGCTGGGAAGTCCAGACCGCCCTTCGAAGGAAACATTTTGAACGGCTAAATGTGGGAGTTCAACCCTCGCTGGAAACTACGGAAATCCACATGGACCTGCTGAATCATCTCCATAGGATAGATCAACACATGTACCATATCGTGCAAGCGATTCTCGAAATGCACGGAGCCGGATAACCATACCTATTGAGAGTTAGTAGTAACGATGGAAATCTTGAATACGAGAGAATAACCGCAGCTTAGAGATGGCTTTTTCTTGAATTTGTCGCACCCGTTCCCGGGTTATTCCTAACAGCTTACCCGTTTCCTCCAGAGTCAGGGGGCCTTCGCCGTCCAGTCCGAACCGCAACTGAATGATCCGCATTTCCCGTTCACTCAGCTGTTTAAGCACTTGTGTTAAAGTATCCTGAATCGTCAAATGAAAAACCGATTCGAAGGGTTCTGCATTCCCATCGTCACGAATCAAGTCGGATAGTTGAGTTAAATTATCGTCATCTACTGTTGTGTCTAACGAAGCTGTTTCCTGGGTAAGCTGCATGATGGCACTTACCTTTTCTTTGGAAATGTTCATGTATTCCGATAATTCGCTGTTGTTGGGATCTCGCCCCAATTCTTGGGTAAGATTCTTGGCAATGAAATAGCATTTCTTGATGGTGTTCAGCATATGAATAGGGATCCGTATTACCCGTCCCTTATCGGCCAAGCTTTTTATGATTGCTTGACGGATCCACCAGGTTCCATATGTCGAGAAGCGACACCCTCTTGTATAATCGAACCGTTCGACCGCTTCAATCAATCCGATATTTCCTTCGTCGATCAGATCCAGAAGGGATAACCCTCTGTGTTGGTACTTTTTTGCAATGGATACCACCAATCGGAGGTTTGAATTGATCATGCGGTTCTTCTGTGTGCGAAGTTCCTCTTCCACTCTCCGTATTTCTTTTTCGATTCTCTCTCGATCCGAAGGATCGGTTCGCTCCTGTTTACGTAGTTCACTTAACTCTTTTCGAAGGGTTTGAATACGTTCCCCGATCTGTTGTTCTTCTTCTATCGTCAATAGGGGGTATTGAGAAATTTGTTTCAAATATAGAGCTAACGGGTCTGTATCTAATCCCTTCACTTTTCGGAGGTTGTCCACGTTCTTACGAGGTTTTTTATGGGTTTGGTTTGTATAATAGACTGGTATATGATTCTTTTTATGCACAAAAATCCAACATTCTATAAATTATATTAAGTATTATGTATTGTCAATATCGGTATTTCCTCCGTGGAACTGTATAGATGTTTGTACTATCCCTTCCATTAAGGATTTTTTCTAGACTCCGATACTAGGAATGATTTGAAGGAGTCGAAATGATACGAGGTCTTTACATTGGAGCGAGCGGAATGGTGGCAGAGTGGAACCGTATGGACGCGGTTTCCAACAACCTCGCCAATACAGATCTTACAGGATACAAACGGGATACCGTGGTGTTTAAAGCGTTCCCCGAACTGCTGATGCGCAGAATGGACGATGATGGAGTAAAACGAATCCCTATGGGATCCATCGATATCGCTCCAATTGTGGGTAAATTGGGTACTGGGGTAGAGACCAACGAGGTCTATACGGAGTTTACCCAGGGGGCTTTCAAAGAAACGGGGAGCGATTTTGATTTTGCCCTGGAGGGGGAGGGTTTTTTTACCGTTCTTACACCCGATGGAGAACGATACACTCGAAACGGTTCCTTTGTTCTGGGTCCTGAGAGTCTTTTAGTTACCAAGGATGGGTATCCTGTACTGGGAGAGAAGGGCCCTATCAAAGTGAAAGAGAATAACTTCGTGGTGGATCAACAGGGGAATGTGTTCGTGAACCGAAGATTCGTTCCCAACGATCATCGATTAGTATCCCGTTCCGAAAATGAATGGGATCAAACAGAGAAATTAGATACCTTAAAGATTGTACGTTTCCAGCGTCCAAGATACCTGCGAAAGCAGGGATCTTCCATGTGGAAAGACACAGAGGAATCCGGAAGCGCCCTTGTAATTGAACGGGATAGAAGGCCTAAGGTTCATCAGGGATTCCTTGAAGCTTCGAATGTGAATCCCGTGACCGAGATGGTACGGATGATCGAAGTAAATCGGGCGTACGAGGCGAATCAGAAATCCATTCAAACGCACGACACTTTATTAGGACGATTGGTGAATGAAGTGTTACGTGCCTAGTAAGGTTCCTTAGGAAAAGGAGATAGAGAGTATGGTAAGATCCTTATGGACCGCTGCATCCGGGATGAACGGACAACAGTTTAATATAGACACGATTGCCAATAACCTTTCCAACGTGAATACCACAGGATTTAAGAAAAATCGAGCAGATTTCGAAGACCTCCTGTATCAAACCCGTAGAGTAGCGGGAACACCGGCTACAGAGGTAACCCTTGTTCCTACGGGAGTACAGGTAGGGCATGGGGTAAAAGTAGCAGCGACTCAAAAAGTGTTCACCCAGGGTTCATTGCAGAATACTGGGAACGTAACGGATCTTGCGATAGAAGGTGAAGGTTTTTTTCGTGTCCTTCTCTACGATGGTACGTATGGATACACCAGAGATGGAGCGTTTAAGATCGATTCCAACGGACAATTCGTAACCTCTAATGGATACCGCTTGATGCCAGAAATTATCCTGCCGGAAGGATTCATCCGGGAAACCCTTTCGATTTCGCAGGATGGAAGGGTAACGGTAAAGGTTCCGGGGAATGACGATCCTATCACGGTTGGTCAGTTAGAACTCTATAGATTCATCAATCCTACTGGACTACAGGCTATCGGTGAAAACCTGTACAAGGTTTCCGCTGCTTCGGGAGATCCCATTCAAGGGCGACCTGGATTCGACGGAATGGGAAAGACGATCCATCGGTTCCTGGAAATGTCGAACGTTTCTATTGTACAGGAAATGGTGAATATGATCGTCGCACAGAGAGCATATGAGTTCAATTCCAAGGCTATACAGACCTCGGATACGATGTTAGGTATTGCAGCAAACTTGAAACGATGATGGAATCATAACAGATGAGTACAATTGATCTTAACCTAGATACATCGAGGGGGACTTTTGCCCAAAGATCCTCAGAATTAGAAAATCTGAATCGGCTTCAACAGCAAACCCAGACAACGAGGGATTCTAAAAAATTGAAGGAAGCTTGTCAGGATTTTGAAGCAATCTTCATTAAGCAGATGCTAGATGGGATGAGAAAAACCGTGCCGAGAACCGAACTATTGGAACGAACATTGGGAGAAGAAATTTTCGAGGATATGTTGTATACTGAATATGCAAAAGTGATGTCTCGGAGGGGATCCTTAGGAATAGCGGATCTACTGTTCAAACAACTTTCTACCCCTACAATTCAGAATAAATAGGTGTATAGAAAAGAATACAGCATGTCTTTCTTTATTTCTTACTGAATATATTTTAATTAAATAACTACTTCCTAAAAAAAGAATTATATTCATTTAAGAGAACAAAAAATGGTTGGTATGTTTATTGCATAAATATCTATTGCTATGAAGAAGATAGATAAAGAATTAGTACCTCTCTCACAAGAAGATATTCTTAGATCTTACTTTGCCCGAATCAAAGATTTCCCCGTTTTAACTTTCGAGGAAGAGCAGGATCTTTCTCGTAGAATTAGCAAGGGAGATCAGGTGGCATGCCAGAAACTCATTGAGTCCAACTTGAAGTTGGTGGTTAAGATTGCCAAGTCCTACATGTGTCCCGATGTACCGCTGATGGATCTTATTCAGGAAGGGAATATAGGGCTGTTGAAAGCTGTTAAGAAGTTCGATTACCGGAAAAATGTCCGGTTCAGTACCTACGCTTCCTGGTGGATCAAACAATCCATCACTCGTGCCCTTTCCAATAAACGAAGATCTATACGGTTGCCCCATCGCAAGGAAGATGCCCTCCGCAAAATCCAAAAAACTTATTTAGACTTGAGTCAAGACTTTATGCGGGAACCATCAATAGAAGAGATTGCTGGACGCATTCGAATGAAGAGCCATGAGGTTCAGGATATTTTGAACTTATCGGGCACGGTCGTCTCCCTAGATAGCGAAATGCATGAGGATAGTTGTAATCTCCATGACCTATTGGAAGACTATACCTACAGCCCAGAATCTGTATTCATGAAGAAAATTATGCGGGAAGATACGGTTCGAAGTCTAAAAAGACTATTCGAGAAGGAGCGGAAAGTTCTCATGTATCGTTTCGCATTCCTAGGGGGTAAACGGTATACTCTCAAGAAGATCAGCTCTAAATTATCTATCTCCCCTGAAACGGTTCGTCAGATAGAAATTCGAGCTCTCCGAAAACTGAAGGAGCAGGCTCCCGAACTACTCGATTATGTGTATAATTGATTCATGATTGTTCTTGGTATCGAAACCTCTTGTGATGAGTGCGCGATGGCCATCCTGCAGGATGGGAAAAAGGTTTTAAGTAGTGTAGTTGCTTCTCAAGTACATGTTCATAGCCCCTACTATGGGGTAGTACCCGAGTTAGCTTCCCGAACTCATCTGCAATGGATTCTTCCTGTTTATAGAGAAGTATTGCAGAAAGCGGGGATATCACCTGCGGACCTTACGGGTATTGCGGCTACCAATCGGCCGGGGCTTCTAGGGGCCTTACTAGTAGGATTCACCTTTGGGAAAGCATTATCGTACGCGCTTGATATACCACTCGTAGCGGTTGATCATGTTCGGGCTCACCTCTATGCCCCCCATATAGAGAGGGACATCCTGTATCCTTACATAGGTTTACTCGTTTCTGGCGGTCATACACTATTAGCTATTGTCCGGGATTTCGATCAGCTGGAAGTCATCGGAAGTACGATTGATGACGCGTGCGGAGAGGCATTCGATAAGGTAGCGAAATTTTATCAATTAGGATTCCCAGGTGGAGTAGCTATTGACAAGTTATCCCATGAAGGAGATCCAGAAGCATTCAAGTTTCCGGATCCATCCCTACACAAGGGCCACCATCGGTACGATATTTCGTATTCCGGTCTTAAAACGGCGGTGATCAATCAGCTGGAACAGTTTCGTAATCCTGGGCACGAACCTACTTTGGCGAATATTGCAGCCTCCTTTCAAAAGGCTGCCATCGATTTCTTGTTGAAACGTCTTTTTGCCGCTGTGGAAGACTTTTCCCTCCATAGGATTGTAGTAGGGGGTGGAGTAGCGGCCAACTCTTACCTTCGTAAAACCTTGTCTGCTCGAACAGATCTGGAGGTGATTTTTCCTTCTATGGAGCTTTGCACGGATAATGCAATCATGGTGGCAGGGTTAGGGAGCGAACTATTACACCGGGGAATTAGAACCCCCCTCTCTGAAACTGCGTTTGCCCGAGTTCCAGAGTTCAAAAGAGTGTACAAATAATAGTAAGCTTCTCCGAAACTTGCCGATGGCTAGGAGCTAGGTAGAATAGGAGATGGCTACCTATAAAA
>JAOABU010000062.1 GCA_026418195.1 Spirochaetota bacterium
GTGGTTGGGGGACCAGTTGTCCGAATGAGTACCGGTGAGTTGTTTGTCCTCTGCTAAGCGCTTGCCGTTTGAATCTAGATACGTCATGTACACGTCGAAGTTACCGCTTCTGTTGTCGTGCCAGATTAAGGCATATGTACCATCACACCAAGCTAACACCGGGTACCAGGAACAACCGGGGGCAGTGGTGATCTGGATGTCACTGCTTTTCTTCTTTCCTGAGCTATCTAGGAAGGTTATATAGATCTGGTGGTGGCCGGTACGGTTGTCGTTCCATGCAAGGGCATAACCGGTGCCGTTCCATCGAAGGCAGGGGTGCTCCGAATCACCATCTACCTCTGTAATTCTCATTTCCCCTCCTATTTTATTACCCATGCTGTCCAGTCGAAGGAAATAAATCTCCTTGTTCCCGTTCCGAACATCCTGATAGCACAAACCGTACTCTGTTCCATTCCAGACAAGGGATGGGTACTCGGCTATTCCCAAACTAGTGATCTGGATATCCGCCGCTTTCTTTCCTCCATTGGAATCTACCCGGGTAAAAAAGATCGTACTGGAGGTGTAGTTCTCCTGTGTGTTGGTTTGCATCCAGGCAACCCCAAACTCTGTACCAGTCCAGCAGAAGGAGGGAAAGCGGTTCAAGGTGGTGCTGTTCCCGGTATTGGTGATTCGAAAGACAGTGACGTTGGATTGATCGTTGATCCGAGCGAGGTAGATTTCATGGTATAATTGGATCCCTACGGGATAGTTTCCCCAGCAGAGCCAGAAGTTCGATCCATTCCAAAGTACCTTGGGAGCTTCTGAATCCCCTTTAGCTACAATATACGCGTTCACAAAGGGGATGGGGTCCTGCAGTTTGAACAGAGAGTAGCCAATCTCCATGTCCAAGCCGCCGTAGTCGAACTTCCCTTGCCAAGCCGCGCAGTAGTTGCTACCGCTATAGGCCAGGGAGGGGCGGAAGCAAGTATTTCCGTTCACGGTTACCTGTTTACGGGTGGATGGATAGGTCAGGGATGGTTCGTGGTCCGTAGCACAATGGGCCAGAAGAGCGAGAAAACAAACACAGACCAGAAGGGGGGTAGCAATTCTATTTCGCATGGAATACCTCCTTGGATACATAGGCGGGCAAGGAGGGAGTTGACAGGATCCGTACGAGGTCCGCCGTTTCTGCTAGTAACTATATCCCTAAACTGCAGGATTCTCAACCATTCCTTTAGATTGCGCAACGGAACAGGATCCCTTATAATTCTTAAATGAGGAACCGTTCTCTATCTACCTGTTTGTCCCTTAATCCATAACCCATCCGGATTTACGACTCCTCGACCGTTTTAGTACGGATTTTCATAAGAACGGGGAGGAAAAGAACATGGAAACATTACAGTTTAAAGTAGTTCTCGTATTGATTCTTGTCCTATTGGGTTCCGGGCTTTTTTCGGAACCTTCCCAAGGAGATTTCTGGAAAAGGCTCGCTGTACAGAGCAGAACGAAAGAGGAAATCCACGGGACTTACGAAATCTTCCTGGATAGGAGCGGGGTTTGGCAGCTGTTGGGGATCGCTCAAGCGGGCAAGGACTTCCGTGACTTCGTGTTCGAAGCGTATCCGAAGGAGGACTCTATGAAAACGTTCAGGTCTTCGGGTTCTCGGGTTCGGATCATCCAGAAAGGAGGTGGTGCAGCCCACATCGATTCGATCACCCTGGACGGGATTGGTCCTGTAAACGCCAGATTCCCGGATCATGAAGGGATTGACCTATTCCTTTTGAAAAAACTGCAGGCAACGGACCATGACGTGATCGATGCGCTCGATCGAGTCCTTGAACTCGAGTTCCCGGAGGGTGCTAGGGGAAGACTCCTTATCAATGCCCGGGTGGAAGGGGATCGGATCAGTCCAATTCCCTTCGCCTTCCCTCGGTCCAACCAATTCAGGAAGATCGACCCAGCTTCGGAGTTCTATTCGTATGAAGTCGGGACCTTCAGGAGTTATCCCAAGGACCCATTCTTCAAGGTATACTGTATTCCGGGCTCGGGGCATCCCCCGGGGTGGGCCTACGGTTGGATTGCCAATGACGAGAAGAATCTCTACGTTCGGCTCGATTTCACCCCGGACAACACGATGGACGGACTGAAAGACTATGCCAAACTATATATCAAGACTTCAAATGGGATACTTGTATTTTCCCAGTCTATAGAAGAAACTTCCTACGGTACGCCATCCTTTGCGTTTACAGACAAGGTCGCCTACCAGCACAAGGTGTACGAGTTCACCATTCCTCTGAGCGAGATACCTCGGATGCCAGAATCGAAATATATCCGTTTTGCCATGGAAGCGTATGGAACCGCATCCCCTTACTTAGGCTCTTCTTTTCCGTTCCTCGCTTTCGATTCCGCATACAACCGGTATCTGTTGATACCCAAGAAATCTGTACAGCCCTATGATCTGAAACCATATGTCCAATATTATACCTGGGATCTCATGCCTATAGGGAACTCGCATGCTATTTCGGAAAGCACAGAACCCGTTACCACTCCATGGGCAGATATAGATACCCTTCCTGCAGCTGCCTTCGCTTCGGATGGAAGTGCTCTTGTTGTATGGGCCCAAGGCCCGCCTCCTGTGAAGATTTGGGCAAGAAGGCTGGATTCGTCGGGAGTTCCCCTAGGTTCCATGATCCAACTTTCAGATTATACGTATCCGGTTCAAAGGCCTTGCTCTGTCGCGTATGATCCTGGGACTAATAACTTTTTCGTGGTATGGACACACTTCACAAATGAGCCGGGACAGGGAAAAATAAAAGGGTGCTTCATCTCCGCCTCTACAGGAATTGTAGAAAATACCTTCACGGTCGTGGAGAGCTCGGAAGCGAATTTTTCTCATCCCACGGTACTATTCGCGGATGGAGAATATTTGATCGTTTGGAAGTCTGTTCCCGATCAAATACTATCACGGAAGTATTCCGCTTCGGGTTCTCCTTTGAGCTCAATCAGGGAAATCAGTAATGGTCCGTCGTGCAGATCCCCCTCCATTGCGTATGATCGAGTGAACAAAAAATTTTTAGTCGTCTGGACAGAAGACAACGATTACATTCGCGTGTTCGCTCGCTTACTGGAATCGGATGGAACACCCCAAGGCACAAATGGTATTCAAGTTTCGCCGCTTTCTGATGGGTTCGAGGAATATCCCCATGTGGTGTATTCCCAACAGGAGCGACTGTTCACCGTGGTTTGGAACCGGAGGGTTAGCTCGACAAGCACGGAAATCTACCAGCAGCAGGTGAATCCTGACGGGACACTGAAGGGTAGTCCTGTACACATCACTTCAGGGGCATACACTCCGTATCCGGGAGGCTCCGCACGGGTGGTGAATACGAGAAATGGCGATCAATTGATGGTAACCTCGATGTACAACGGTTCTGGAGAGTATGAACTTTTCTATGCTTTTTTTGATTACCCTAATGGCCCAGCACCGGCTGCGGTAGTGTTAGATTCACCAGCCGATGGGGCTATAATATCGGGCACCTCGGTAATCCTAAAATGGCAGCCTCTGTCAGGACCGGGAATCACCTACCGGGTGTACTGCGGAACGGATCCTAATTTCACAGACAGCTCTTCCTTCTCGACAGTAGCTTCAGATTCGAATCCTTCAATCCCTTCCCTTGCAGGTACTGGGATATTCACTCTGGTTCCGGTCCTGCTGTCAGGGTTTGGGCTGGGTTCCAGGATGCATCGTAGAGGGATAAGCACCAGTAGGACGCAGCGAATATGGAAACGACTGATTCTGGGAATCCTGTGCGCCCTCGCTTTTGGAATGATCTCCTCCTGCTTCGGTCTATTTACTTCCCAAAACGGTTCAGAAAATCATTCAGATGGGGGTACTCCTACAGGTCCCGGAACATTGGTTCTGAAGGAATACAGTGTGACGGGCTTGACTCCAGCAACCACCTACTATTGGAAGATCGTTACCGATAACGGGGAGTCCCTCACTTCCAGCTCAGTGAGGAGTTTCAGGACCCAGTAATCAATCGAGAGCTGCTATCATTCCTTCAACCC
>JAOABU010000068.1 GCA_026418195.1 Spirochaetota bacterium
CTATACTGAAGAGTATGATGAGTTGGGACTTGTTGAACGTTCGTAACTGGAAACTGGTAAATAAGCTGCTTCTCAGCTTCCTTCTGGTGGCCATCCCACCACTGTTCTTGCTAGCCTACTTAATATCAGGAGAGCACCAAATACTTGCTGGCTATGGAAGAAAGAAGTCTCTCTTTCCATGCGAAAATCATCGCGGAGCAGGTGGATCTTTATCTGTCGGGGATGAAGAATCACCTTCTCTCCCTGGCCCATAACAGCAGAATCGTCGACTTTCTCTCCACTCCCCATCGTACTGACCAAGAGGTGGAACAATTCAATCTCTATCTGGATCGTCTCCAGAGTATCAGTCCCGAAGAATACTCGGCCATCTTCGTTCTGGATCCGCAGGGCGTCTGTCGTGCGTCTACGGATCGCAGGTTCATCGGAACGGATTATGGATTCCGGTCCTACGCACACGCGATCCTGAAGCAGGGACAAAAGCTCCATCTCTCTGACTTTTGCGTAGGCCTACGTAGTTTGATCCCTGGAGTGTTCGTATCTGCCCCTATCCAGACCGAAGAGCGCAGGATGATCGGTATCATGGTCCTGAAGGTGGCTGGTACCGCAATCGGAAAATTGGTGGAGAATGTGCGACCCTTGGACTCTCAGGAAGAAACCGTTGCTCGTTCCTCTTCCGGTCTCCTACTGGGCATGCTGAACCATTTAGCTGGGTATGAGCAGAATTGGGGAACCTATCCCGAAGCGTATATCGTGAACCAGGACGGCATCATCATTTCCCATCCCAATCAAACCTTCCTTTACAAGAGCTTGGATGATTTGGATCCTACTGTGATGGAAAGGATCAAAGAGAGCCGACAGTTCTTGGAGTTGGAAATTGAGAGTTTAAAGAACCCTTTCCTGATGAGTCTCCATACCCAGGTACGTGAGAAAGGAACACCGAAATCTGCTACGTATATTTATGGAGAGGAACTTCGAGTGGTTGCCATATCACCCCTGAAGATGCAGGAATGGACAGTGGGTGTGTCGGTGAACTATAGCCAGTTCACTTACCTCTCCCGAATCCTGTTGCTCAAGCTTGTGCTCGTGGTTGGGGTGCTCTTTATCTGCTTGGTGTTCCTCACCATGTTTTTGAGTAGATTGATCACCCGACCTCTCCAGGGTTTGGTAGGGGTAATGGAACGGGTGAAGAAAGGGGAACTGAGCGCTCGGGTTTCATCCTTTCGAAAGGATGAATTGGGGGTTCTTGCCGAGAGTTTTAACGAACTCCTAGACGCAGTGGAAGATTATTCGAAAAACTTGGAGTCTAAGGTGAAAGTGCGAACGGAAGAAATCATTCGACTACAGCAGGAAAACCTCCGGCTTAGAATCATCGAAGAGAAGGAACGGATCTTTGCAGATCTGCACGATTCCATTGGGGCGAGACTCACGAATATTTTCATCTGCAACAACGTGGCAAAGTCGTACCAAGGGAAGAATTCTCAGGAACTGAGGAAGATGTTGGATAAAATAGAGACCAACTGTGAGCAGGCTATCCAGGATTTGAAAGAAATCATTCAAGGAAAGCATGCGGTACCAGAAGGATGTGAGCAGACGGATTTCGAATCCCACCTTATCCCAAAGATTCGGGAACGGCTCTTATTGAAGAATATACGGTTGTCCCATAGAATCCTAAACCTGGATGGCGAGAGACCCTTAGAGGCGAATCTCTATGATGAGATGGATCTGATCTGTGAGGAATTGGTGAGCAACGTTCTGAAGTATTCCAACGCCTCCTCTGTAGACCTGTACGTCGAACTTGGGAAGAATGCGGTTCGTCTACGATTCAAAGACGATGGGGATGGATTCCACCTTCAAGAAGCGAAGCGGAGAGGTTTTGGGTTACGCAACCTATATAAAAGGATTCGTCGGATGGGAGGGTCCATCCGGACGAGTACTAGGAATCAGAAAGGAACTTCCTTTCAAATTGTTCTACCGAGGAGGTTGAGAGATGAATAGTGCTCTGCGCCTGGCGATTGTGGAAGATGTTCCAGAGACTAGAGAGGGCCTTCGCTACCTATTGGGATTGGATAGGGAGATCAAAGTAGTCGGAGCCTTCGAGAAAGCAGAAACGTTCCTGAAAAGCCTCGCAGAGGGGGTTTCCTTAGACGTTGTATTGATGGATATCAAACTGCCTGGTATGAGCGGGATTGAAGCAGCGAAACTAGTGCGCGAAAAATATCCCCAAATCCAGGTGATCATGCTGACCGTGTTCGAGGAGGAAAAGAAACTGATCGATTCCGTTTTAGCAGGCGCGGTCGGGTACGTTCTGAAAAACACCAAACCGGAAATTCTCGTGGAACAGATCAAGAGCATCCACTCAGGAGGAGCTCCTTTAAGTCCGAAGATCGCTCGTATCATGCTGGAGAAGTATCGCACCCATGCCGGAATCGCTTCACAGAATACGTACAACCTTACCCGACGGGAGAAAGAAATCCTGAAAGGAATCGTCGAGGGGCTCACGTATAAGGAGATAGCAGAACGGTCCGGAATAGCGTGCTCTACCGTGAAAAAGCACATTTTGAACGTGTATCGCAAGCTTCATGTGCATTCCAAGGTCGAGTTCGTGAAGAAGGTGATCCAGGAAAAGTTGGTGTAATCCAACCCTTCTCGTCTACACCATTTGGTGTATTTTCGTAAAAATCGATCCTTACTAGGAGTGCTAAATTCTCCTGTTGGGTGAATATCGGGATCCGAGAAACCCGTCTATACTGAACTAAAAAATACTCCAGGAGGTAACAATTTATGGAGCGTTTCATGAAAAACATTTGTCTATTCTTGGTCCTGACGACTGTCGTGTTGACCGGTTACGCTAGCGGGAAGAAAGAGGAAACTTCCACGGGAGAAATCAAACCCGTCGAATTCAAACTAGGACATGTGGCAGAACCGGACAACCCGTATGCATTAGGGGCTGGACTCTTCGCTGATCGCGTAAAGGAGCGCACCGGGGGAAAGGTCACGATCAAGATGTTTCCCAGTTCGCAGTTGGGAACCGAAGACAAACTGATTGAAGGCCTCGTGATCGGATCAGTTGACTTTGCTCTGACTACAACGGCGGTGTTGGGACAGTTCGAAGAAAAGCTCCTGGTATTCGGATTCCCCTATATATTCCGGAACCGCGAGCATGCCTACAAAGCGCTAGATACGATCGGTATGGAGTTGGGAAAGAACCTGGAAAAGAAAGGCATCAAGGTTTTGGGATACTATGAGAACGGAGTCCGTCACATGATCAACAACAAGCGCAAAATCCTCGTTCCAGATGACATGAAGGGACTCAAGATGCGTGTTATGCCCACTCAGGTCTATATCGAATTGATGAAAGCTTTGGGTTCGGATCCGACACCCATGAATTTCGGAGAGGTGTATTCGGCCTGTCAGACCGGGATTATCGATGGACTGGAGTGTCCAGCAGTTCACATCTGGCAGAGACGGTTCTACGAAGTGAATAAGTATGTATCTCTCACTGCTCACACGTATGAATCCGAACCCATGATGATGTCCATGAAATCCTGGCAGAAGGTACCGGAAAATGTGCATAAAATCATGGAAGAAGCTATGAAAGAATCCTTAGCCTATCAACGGAAACTCGCCTTCGATAAAGAATCCGAGTACTTCCAGAAAATCAAAGATACCGGCAAAACATCCATCGATCCGGTTGATACGAAGCTGTTCGCAGAGAAAACTAAGGTTGTCTGGGAAAAACTTGGAGCAAAGGTAGGGATGGATCTCATCAACAAGATTCAGTCGGTACAGTAAAGGAGATCCTATGCTTGGGAAAATCCTCGATACCCTCGACTGGCTCATCGACAGGTTGTCGGTGGGCCTGATGGGTTTCCTCTTGGTGCTCACCTTCGCAAATGTCATAGGGCGATACATATTCCTTAAATCGATCTTCTTCGCGGAAGAGCTCGCTCGATTCCTGTTCATTTGGATCGTGTTCCTAGGAGCTGCGATTATCATTAAAACGAACGGCCATATAGCGGTGGATCTTTTGCCCCTCAAACTGAGGGGCAAACCCGCTGGAGTATGGCTAGATCTCTTGATTAACCTTGGGGGCCTCGTCTTCTTGGTGATCCTCTTCTTGGGAGGTATCGAATTGGCCGGAACCATGAACATCTACACGAGCCCTGCGTTAGGGATTCCTATTGGGTACGTGTATTGGGCGGTACCGGTGGGTTCTGTCATCATGTTGCTTCACACTCTTCTAGCGTTGTTCCGATTGGGGAAAAGTTTCAAGAAGAAAAAATAACGCCCTTAGGCAGGAGAAACGAAATGGCGTACGTACTATTTTTCTCTTTGTTGCTGGTATTGATTGCAGTTGGTTTTCCGATTGCGTATTCCCTCTGTCTATCCTCAGCCTTCTTTATCCTTGTGCATCTAGATCTTCCGATGACTTTGATCGCTCAGCACATGTTCGCTGCAGTGGATAGTTTCGCGTTTCTGGCCATACCATTCTTCATGCTGGCGGGAGCGTTCATGTCCTCTGGAGGCGTTACAAAACGACTAGTAAGTTTCGCGTACTCTCTGGTTGGATCCTTCAAGGGGGGGCTTGCCCAGGTGGTAGCGGTGTCTGGGATGTTCTTTGCTGCCATTTCCGGGTCTTCCGCGGCTGTTACCGCAGCCATAGGAGCCATCATGATCGATGCGATGGTGGAGAAGGGGTACGATCGGGAGTTCTCTGCCGGTGCGGTAGCAGCAGGAGGAATGGTGGGCATTATTATACCTCCCAGTATTACGATGGTGGTGTATGGGGTTCTTGCAGGGGTTTCCATTGGGGACATGTTCTTAGGAGGGTTCGGTCCAGGGATTCTCATGGGAGTGAGCATGTGCGCGGTGAGTTATTTCGTCAGTAAGAAGCATGGCTGGGGTGGGGAAGGAAGGTTCAGCCTTGGGAACGTCTGGAAGAGCTTCAAAGAAAGTTTCTGGGCCTTACTCACCCCTGTGATCATCATTGGAGGGATCTATGGAGGGATCTTCACCCCGACAGAAGCTGCTTGTGTGGCCGCCGTGTACGGTTTGTTCATTGGATTTTTCGTGTATAAAGAGCTGAAAGTGAAGGAGTTGCCTTCCATCATTTCCAAAGCGGTAGTCAGTACAACGGTCATCATGTTCATCATTGCGGCGGCAAACGTGTTTGGATGGATCCTCACGAATGCGGAGATCCCGCAGAAGATCGGTAGATTCTTCATCGATATTTCGAAGAATAAGTATGTATTCCTGTTCTATATCAACGTGATGCTCCTCATTTTAGGAACCATGGTGAACCCTTCCGCAGCGATCGTGATTATCACACCGATCCTGCTTCCTTCCGCGATTCAGTTCGGGATCGATCCGGTGTTCTTCGGGGTTCTGATGGTTACCAATCTCGCGATCGGAAACATCACTCCTCCCGTGGGTTTGGACCTCTTCGTGGTCAGTTCCATCACCAAGATCTCGATCGATCGAGTATTTCGCGCTATGCTCCCATTCCTCTACATTCTGATTGTAGATCTACTCATAGTAACCTACGTGGAAGACATCATCATGTTCCTACCTCGTGCTCTTTCGAGGTAGAAGGTTTTCAGGCGTTTCGGGTCCGCTTTCTGTTTGACATGGGAAATTTCCAGGTGGTAGAATACCAGAGAATAGTCTTCTATCCAGAGGAGGAGCGCATGACTAGCCGAACTGCATTCCTAATAGGCCCTCTTATGCTGTCTCTTATACACATCTGACGCTGCCG
>JAOABU010000109.1 GCA_026418195.1 Spirochaetota bacterium
GAGGATGAGCTTACTGCACCCATCGCTATTTTGAAAGAAACAGCAGAAGGAATCTGGGCAACTACCTGTCTGAGCCGGGGATGCCCCAAAGGATGCCGGTTCTGTTCCAATCATCTCTGCCATGGACAGGAGTTCCGTACGGTACGTATGGATGCGTTGAGAAAAGCTTTAATGAACCTCCCAGCGAATAAGCTACTTCACTTGAACTTCGAGGATGATAATCTTCTCTGTGTACCCGATTACTTTTTCGAAGTTCTTCGAATGGTAAAAAGCATTCACCCTTCCGCACGGTTTTCTGCAGAAAACGGCTTGGACTATCTCCTGTTAGACGCCATAACCATTGGAAGGCTAATCCAATATGGATTCCGCCGGTTTAACCTGTCCCTCGGTACGATCTATCCAGAAACAGCCCTCCGGGTTGACCGCCCCATCAATCTATCCCATTACCGTGAAGTAATTCGGGAGATCCACACCCGGGGAGCTTCTTCCATCACCTATTTCATCGCCGGATTGGAAGGTGACACACCGGAACGTATCGTGCAACAGATTCAGTTCCTTCAATCCCTACCTACCCTGATTGGGATTTCCCTTTTCTACCCTGTTCCTGGCATACCAGACTTTTCTCCTCCTCCAGAACTCCTGCGGAAGCATCCGGGATTGGGTCGGGGATCCTTCGCATATCCCTGGACAGGAACTCTGACCACCGAAGAACTGGTAACCGCGTTTCGGCTGTGCCGATATGTAAACCTCCTAAAGAAAGAACAGAAAACGCAGGAAGAGGAGGTTCTTATCCAACGGATCCAGGAGAAGGGTCATCTTCTGACGTTCCTGAAACAACCCTCGAATCAGCAGCAGTTGGAAGGCTTGGAATATCGACGCTCTAATAATCTCATCATGGGTGAGGTACCGATAAACCAAACTATGGTAAAACTCTTTTTTTCTTAGTTAGACGAAATCCCATTTAAAGGATACATTGGTAGCATGAAAAAAATTGAAATCAACAACGATTTATTGAAATCCTTGATTGCCCTTGCCTCTGTCATCGAAGCTCGGGATCCTTACACAGGAGGACACATCTGGAGGGTAAGTCGCTATAGTATTCTATTAGGAGAACAGTACGGGTTGGACAAAAACTACCTATTCGTGCTGGAACTAGGTGCTTTGGTACACGATTTAGGGAAAGTAGGTGTGTCAGATGGCATCCTCAACAAACAAGACTCCCTATCCGAACAGGAGTTGCAGGTAGTGCGTCAACACCCGGTTGTAGGGGGTGAGATCAGCAAGAACCATCCTCTGTATCCCCTGGTTCGGTACAGTATTCTGGAACATCATGAACGGGTAGATGGAACCGGATACCCGGGTAGACTAGATGGTGATAGCATCACCATTTGGGGAAAGATCACTTCCATTGCAGATTCCTTCGATGCCCTCACCAGCCCCCGTCCTTATCGACCAGCCTTACCAGTTGACCGAGCCTTAAAGATCCTTTCCGATGGGAAAGGGACACAGTTCGATGCTCACCTAGTAGACCTATTCCTCTCCCTGGCGAAAACGGACACCCTAAACCATATTCTCGGGCATGCGGGGGAAAACCGCTTGCTCTTATCTTGCCCTGTATGCGGACCCTTGATCGTTCCTAGACCCGACATCCAGGAAGGGGAAATTTTGCAATGTCCATCCTGTACCGGAAGATTTCGTATCCATAGGGCAGGGGACACGTTTCAATTGGAATACACGGGTTCTAAAAGCGGAGTGTACGTTCCTCGACCGGATGAGGGATTGATCCAATCCATACTGAAACGAAAGCGAAAGACGGTAACCTTGTAAACAAAGTCTTTGAAATCCATGGGAACCTCTAGAATAGTCCGCTACAATCTGATTCTACCCTTTACTGTGCAGTCTGCCCGTTTCCCCGTATGTAGGGGACCCAATTCGCCAGCCGGACCCAATCCCCACACGTGAGAATCAAGAAAGACCCGCAGGGTACCCTGAAGGCTGAATCCTTGAAAGGGTTCGTGTTCAAAGGAAATTGCGGGGACAAAAGATCCATCATCCAGGTTCATCGTACTGCTTAGGGTGAATCTCGTGTAGTCGTCCACTTTGTACAGAAGCGAACTATGCAGATAGTTTCGCCGATTCCAATCTCCAATGGGTACATCGGACCTAACGATCCGTTGGTTAGGAGGCAGGCTCTTCCAATCTCCCATGGAAGGCTCATAGAGTTTCGCAAGGGAATCTTTCGGATTAAGGGGACCGCCCCCATTATAAAAGTACTGGAGTAGAAAGATAAAGCTACCAAGGGACGCATCCAACCCTGCAGCGGCCTGTAATCCGAGGGCAGGATGCCAAGAACGATCGTACCACTGATTCGTGGCTAGAGAGTCTCCCCAGAGAGTATAGAGAGCATCCAGGGTTAGGGCCACATCTCCATCCCACTTGAAAGAGAGTCCCATCCGATGATTCGGCCGCTGTTCCCCTGCTTCGGGAGCCTGAAAAACGTACATCCCCTGTATACTGGAAGAGGGAACATGGAGTTCGCCGGAAATCCCTGCTGAAGCCCCGGCAACATCTGTCTGCTTAGGATCCTTCCCCAAAGACGCATAGACCCTGAAAATGATCGAGTCTGTAGGATACAGGGTATACACGGTTCCCAGGACCCCTCGCGGTCGGGCGTCCGGATTGAGAGGATTGGGAGGATTCAGAAAGTCGGTAGGCCGGAAAGCTTGTCCAAACCCAAATGGGATCCGCAGGAGCCCTGTTTCCCAGTCGGATGATTCGGTTTCCAGGCGATAGTATAACCGTTCCAACTCCACGATTGACCCGTACCCTTGACCCGTGGATGTGGTCGCGCCTCTTTCCAGGGAGCTGCCTGAAGCGGCCAGTACGTTCCCTGCTACGTACACCTCCCCCCATCTGTTCAAGGGAGCTTCCAACCTGAGATTCCCGTACTGCTCGAAACCGAAGGTCCCTTTTTCATCACCCCCATACCCCGGAACCCAAGCTCCTTGGGCAGTGGACTCCATCACGATTGAAAATTGCCACTTGTTTGTTCCCTGGCCCCTGACTTGTCCTTGTTCGAATATTGCCCCTTGTTTAGTGTCCGGTTCTTGGCCAAACAC
>JAOABU010000138.1 GCA_026418195.1 Spirochaetota bacterium
ACTTGTAGGGAACCATGGCACCCGTGAGCACGATGGTTTTGGAAGGTATGGACCTGCCAAGGGCTTGCGCAGTAACCTCCATCGTGTCGGTTCCATGGGTGATGAGGATCCTGCTTTCTGTAGCGGCCCGGCACTGCTCTACAATCAACTGCCTGTCTGCGTCGGTCATATCCAGGCTGTCCACCAGCATGAGGGTCCGGATCTCCACCGGAACTCGGTTCCGTCCTAATCGGAGCATCTCCGGCACATGGGTATCGGTGAAATACAGTTTTCCCTCGATTTCATTGTAATCCTTGTCAAAGGTACCACCGGTTACGAAGATCCGAATCCGTTCCATACAATGCGTATATTAACTCGCGCTATGGTATTCCTGTAAAGCCCTCACCTGGTAATTCCCCTTCTTTCGAGCCGCGATTCCCACGGCAGCGGCAAGAGCTGCCGCAGGGGTAGTAATGTAGGGAATCCTATACTTGATCGCATTCTTCCGAATGAATGAATCGTCTGCTTCACTTTGCTTTCCAGCAGGAGTATTAATGATGAGAGCGATACTTCAGTTCTTGACTGCGTCCACGATGTTGGGCCGTGCTTCGAACACCTTGGTAACGCGTTGAGTCTGAATCCCCTGTTTCTGGAGGAAGGATGCAGTGCCTTCGGTAGCCAAGATGGTAAACCCTAATTGCTGGAACCTTCGTGCGGGGTCAACGATCGCTCTCTGGTCCCGATCCGCTAGGGTGATGAGGATATTCCCCTCGATCGGTAAGGGGAATTGCGCTGCTTCTTGGGATTTATAGAAAGCCAAACCAAAGGAGTCTGCCAGCCCCAATACTTCGCCGGTAGAACGCATCTCAGGGTCTAAAACCGGGTCCACCTCCGGAAACATGTTGAACGGGAACACCGCTTCCTTTACCCCGAAGTGCGGAATCGGTTTCTTGGTAAGTCGAAAATCGGCAAGAGTACGATTTCCAAGCATGAGTACCGTCGCGATTTTCGCCATGGGAATATTACACACTTTGGATACCAGAGGGACCGTTCAGGAAGCACGTGGATTTGCTTCCAGGATATAGACCCGATCATCACAGATAGCGTATTGAATGTTGATCAGCCCCACCACCCCCAATTCGATGGCAATTTTGCGGGTGTATTCCTCGATCGTCTCCAGGTGCTTGGAAGGAATGTTTACCGGAGGGATCACGCATGCGGAATCTCCTGAATGTACACCAGCGTATTCGATATGTTCCATGATGGCAGGTACGAAAGCGTCTTTACCATCGGCGATGGCATCCGCCTCGGTTTCAATAGCATCCTCCAGAAACTTGTCGATCAGGATCGGCCTCTCAGGAGAAAGAGCTACCACAGCTTGTACGTACTGTTTCAACATCTCCTCATCCAGGACGATCTTCATGCCACGCCCCCCCAACACATAGGAGGGGCGCACCATCAGCGGGTATCCGATTCGTACCGCTATTTCCATCGCTTCTTCCAACGACCCAGCCATCCCCGATTCAGGTTGTGGGATCTGAAGTTTCACCATCATCTTTCGGAATCTATCCCGATCTTCGGCTAGATCGATCGTATCCGTAGAAGTAGGAAGGATCCGGACTCCTGCCTCAGCCAGTTGGGCAGCGATGTTCAAGGGCGTCTGTCCGCCGAACTGGACGATTACTCCCTCAGGTTTCTCCTTCTGATAGATGGCCAGAATATCCTCCACTGTCAGGGGTTCGAAGTACAGCTTGTCCGATGTATCGTAATCAGTAGATACAGTTTCAGGGTTACAGTTCACCATGATGGATTCATACCCAGCATCCCGAATGGCAAAAGCTGCATGCACACAGCAGTAATCGAACTCGATTCCCTGTCCGATTCGGTTCGGCCCGCCTCCCAACACCAATATTTTTTTCTTTGAGCTCAACGGCACATGATCCATTCCTCTGTACGTAGAGTAGTAGTATGCTCCTCGTTCCACCCCGCTGACAGGCACGACCTCCCACCCTTTCACTATTCCAAGGGCGTTCCTTCGGGCCCGAACCTCTTTCTCTGGAACTCCTAGCAGTTGAGCGAGGTACCGGTCCGCAAATCCATCCTGCTTCGCCTTCCGTAAAAGTTCTTCCGGTAGTCGTTTCCCTTTGTAACGCAGGACCTGTTCTTCCAGTTCCACCAGTTCTTTCATCTGCTGGATGAACCAGGGCTTGATATAGGTTTTTCTATATAGTTCGTCTACGGAAGCTCCCTTTCGCAGAGCTTCGTACATGATGAACTGTCGTTCACTATCTCAAGGGAACGAATCGCTTTCTGTAGAGCTTCCTTATAGGTCCTCCCAATGCTCATCACCTCCCCTACCGCTTTCATCTGGGTGCCTAATCTATCTTCCAATCCCTCAAATTTTTCAAAGGCCCATTTCGCAAACTTCACCACCACATAGTCTCCTGAGGGTGTGTATCTGTCCAGGGTTCCATCCCGCCAATAGGGGAGTTCATCCAGTGTAATGCCTACCGCAAGAAGGGAAGAAACGTACGCAATGGGGAATCCCGTTGCTTTGGAGGCAAGGGCAGAGGAACGGGATGTACGGGGATTGATTTCGATCACCACTATCCTACCCGTTTTAGGATCGTGGGCGAATTGAATGTTCGTTCCACCGATCACCCCGATGGATTCCACGATTCGGTAGGAATACTCCTGAAGTTTGCGTTGCAATTCGGGTGCAATGGTCAGCATGGGGGCTACGCAAAAGGAATCCCCCGTATGCACACCCATGGCATCTACATTCTCGATGAAACACACGGTAATCATCTGACCCTTGGAATCCCGCACTACCTCTAATTCCAATTCCTCCCATCCAAGGACCGATTCCTCCACCAAAACTGGATGAACGATACTTGCCGCCAGCCCTCGGGAGGTCACATTCTGAAGCTCTTCCCTGTTATACACCTGTCTCTTATACACATCTGACGCTGC
>JAOABU010000140.1 GCA_026418195.1 Spirochaetota bacterium
GTATCCCACTGCCTGAGGATTCACCCCTTCACCTGTTTGCATCACGAGTACCTGATTCTTCTCGTCCGCTATCCGAAGTCGGCTTCCCGTGCCGCCCCCATCTAACCCAAAGATCAATCGCCTCATCCTGTCCTTCCCTTCTTGCGTTTTCTCCTATGGGGAGAATGGACTGCTTCAGCTGTCCGCTCAATGGAGGACCGTGCCCCAGCCAAATCCTTTACGATCAGGAGGGAGTACAGCATATCCACCACCGCTAGTTGGGTAATGCGAGACAGAATTGCCCCTGTACGGTAGACCCCTTCGGTAACAGGAACCACCAGGGACACATCCGCCATCCTTCGTAGAGAGTTGTCAGTGTCTCGAGTGAGGGTTATGATCTTTGCCCCCTGTTTCTTTACATTCGCTGAGACAGAGAGCATCGCCGGGGTTTCCCCCGAGTAGGAAATGACAAAGGCAACATCGGTAGGCTGTAATGTACAGGAAGCTGTCACCTGGAGATCCGCATCCGCAGAAAACACACAGAGCAACCCCAACCGAAGCAGTTTCAGATGCATGTCCATTGCCACTAAGGCAGAGGCCCCAATTCCGAAGGTATAGACAGCTCTACTTTGTTTTATCCACTGTACAGTCTGTTCCAACTTTGGCAAGTCGATAAGGGATTCTAGGTGAGATAGACTCCTTTGGATATTTCGGAGGATCCCCTTTACCAGTTCCCCAGGGTCCACTCCAGGCTTCAACTCCACATCGGGCAGGAAAGGGACTTCTGAGGTACGAAACACATCATGGGAAAGCCGTAATTTGAAATCACCATAGCTTCGAGCCCCGATTCTCCGGCAGAACCGTACGACAGCTGCCTGGCTAACTCCTACCTGTTCAGAGAGTTGGGCCACCGTGAGGGATAGAACATCCTTTGGACGCTGAAGTACAAAAGAAGCGATCTTTCCTTCCGTAGCAGAGAATCGGGGATTCTGTTCCCGAATGACAAACAGGATGCTTTCCACTTAAACAGTTTCCTCCTGTCACAGAGATTGAGCGGAAGCCTTTAAGGCAATGGCTCTCCGGACATTCCCGCCTGCCTGCTGCAATAGGAACTCTGCCTGTTCCCGTTCCACCCCTGCGGACACCATCACAATGGCGGTTTTAGGCTTCTTCCCTGAAGCTTCGAAAGCTGCCTGGGCCGTTTCCCTGCTACACCCCGTGACCCGCTGGATTAGTCGGTAGGAACGTTCCACCAACTTTCGGTTTACCGGCGTAAGGTCGATCATGAGGTTCTTGTATACCTTTCCCAATAGAATCATGCTGGCTGTGGTGAGCATGTTCAACACCATCTTCTGAGCTGTTCCTGCTTTCAATCGGGTAGAACCTGCAATGATCTCGGGTCCAACATCCAGGTAGATCTTGTGTTTAGCTACCTGAAAGGTCTTGGAGTTGCGGTTGCAACTAATAGCGCCCGTAACTGCTCCTAAATCCCGGGCATAGGATAACGCTGCGAGCACATAGGGGGCCTGTCCTGAAGCGGTGATCCCCACGAGCACATCCTTGTCTCCAAAATCGATTCCCTGTAAATCCCGGATCCCATCCTCCTCCCTATCCTCCGCATTCTCGATGGACCGGGTAAGGGCCTCTTTCCCTCCTGCAATCAGCCCCTGCACCATCCCTAGCGGAGTCCCGAACGTAGGGGGACACTCGGATGCATCTAACACTCCCAATCGACCCGAGGTTCCTGCCCCAATATAGATGAGGCGTCCTCCTTTCCGAAATCCTGCCACGATATCCTCGATCAAAGCAGCGATCTGGGGAAGTACTTCCCCCACTGCCAAAGCAACCTTTCGATCCTCCTGGTTCATCACTTTAACGATTCCAAGGGCATCCATGGAGTCTATGTTTTCCGAAAGCAAGTTGGGCTGTTCAGTTGTGTAAGTGTCTAGAGGATCTTCCGGTATATTCACTCCCTTTCCTCCCATGTTCGAAGAATCTCCATGCACACCATCAAGGATCGGGGAATATGGAAAAACCCCTTCCACTTACCTCCTTTTTGGGAGTTTGCCACCGAACCATCCCGGTGCAAGTACCCAAACCACTCTCCATAGGAAGGATCTGGAAAATGAGTAAAGGTGTACGCATCCACCCGTTGGAACCATTCCCAGAACTTCGGATTCCCTGTGCAATGATACGCGAGTAGGAACGCACAGAGGGCTTCCACATGCACCCACCAAAGTTTCATATCCGATTCTGGTTTTTCCGGGGGATACCCCTTCCAATCTTGGTAGTAGAAGAATCCTCCA
>JAOABU010000158.1 GCA_026418195.1 Spirochaetota bacterium
CCCTAATGCAACCCCTCCTAGTCCGATTAGGTAAAGTCCGATTATTACACCCTGCAGGATCCAGCGGTACTTTTTCTTCATACCTTTGCTCTTGTGTTCCTAGAAATCCTTGAAATCTTCTAAGGGAATTTTCTGTTCCGGCGTGATGAGTTCTACCTCACTTGTACTAGCACGAGCCCCTCGTCCCTCTATCCATCGTTTTGAACCCTCTGATCCTTCCTTGCGTTCTATCCGATCCGCACTTTCTGCCTCTGATTTCTTGATGGATCCTCTGGATACCTGACCATGAACGGTTCCAGTTCCTTTCTTCGTTCCCATTGTCTCCTTTTCCTGCCCCTTCCCTTTTCCCATCGCTACTTCATTCAAGGTCTGCACTATCTCCCGAAGAGCTTCAACTTGAGCTTGCATTTCTTCTGCTGCCGCTGCCGTTTCCTCGCTACTAGAGGCAGTCTGCTGCACGACCGTATTCACCTGACTGATAGCCTTAGTAACCTGATTCGCTCCCTTGCTCTGTTCCTTGAACGCCCGAGTGATCTCATCGAGAAGAACACTTACCTTGCCTGCAGCTTCGCTTACCTTCTTCGAATCCTCTGCTACGGCCCGAGTTCGCTCCGTTCCTTTCTCAATATTCGCTACTACACTTTCAATGAGTTCACTCGTCTCATTGGAAGCTTCTGCGCTCTTCTGGGCTAGGCTTTTTACCTGGTCCGCTACCACAGCAAATCCCCTTCCTGCTTCCCCGGCTCGTGCTGCTTCTACCGCTGCGTTTAACGCTAGAATCGAAGTTTGGAAGGCGATATCGTCGATCACCTTGTTAATCCGTACTACCTGTCTGCTTCGTTCGTTAATCTCTTGCATCATCGCTAAAAGTTCCTCTGACCGAGCGCTGGAGGCTTTCGCACCCTCGGCTGTCTCTTTCATCAAAAGTTCCGCTTCATTCACGCTCTTCGTGTTGCTTTCTATAATAGACTGCAGTTCCTCCATGCTCGAAGTGATCTCTTCTACCGAACTAGCCAGTTCGCTGGCACCGCTAGAGAGTTCCTGACTTGCTGAGGCGATCTGGTTCGCGGCACCTTCCAAGTTATTGGAGGAGGAAGTTAAATTATTGGTCGTCTGATTCAGGGGCTTAACGATGGATTTCGTAA
The DNA here is from genome assembly GCA_026418195.1 of Spirochaetota bacterium. Classification (GTDB taxonomy): domain Bacteria; phylum Spirochaetota; class Spirochaetia; order DTKZ01; family DTKZ01; genus DTKZ01. Next base: position 1,146 of record JAOABU010000158.1, read on the forward strand.
TTAAGAGTCCTAACACTACGGCAAGAATGATTCCTACAACTAATAATATCTGTATTGCTAGCACCAAAAGATTGGAAACTCGGGTATACTCATGTACTTCCTTTTCCCCATAGTAGCTTTTGATATACTCTAACAGTTTTACCAACGCTGCGGTCATTCGATCAAAAGCTTCCCTATTCGCACCCGATAGAGCCTTCTGATTAATGTCTTGAATTAGTCGAGTCCGCTCTGTGCCTTCGGGAAGGGTGAGAAGTTTCTTTGCTTCTTCGATAATCGCGTTATTTTCTTTGACCGATAATTCAAGTTTCTGAAGGAAATCGGCATACAATTGTTTCTCTTCAGAAGTCATTTCTAACTTTTCATACTCTTGTAACGCCTTTCTATATTCAGAACGAGCTTTTTCGATATTTTCGAATTGCCTTTGAAGGTCCTCTTTTATTAAGTAAGGAGAACAAAGAGTACGGATAGCGGTTTTAATCCGTTCCTGTCGAACTAACACAATTTCTATATTAAGAATTGAGGGAATTACTAAATTGCCTAATTGTTTTATATTTTTCGTTTCTACCGAAAGACCATACCATCCAAACCCGCCGATAATACCTGTAATAAGAATCACAGAGAAGAATCCAATTAGGATTTTAGCTCGCAAACTTAACGATTGAAACATGGGTCTATCCTCCTTATTATGTTGCAGGTTGTTTTACCTGTTCTCCGAGCTCTACCACTTCTTCGGTAGTGAGAATGCTGTCTAAGTTTAAGATCAGAACCATCGATTCCTGTAACTGTACGATCCCGTACAGGTACTTGCTCTTGAACCGAAACCCAATCTCAGGAGTACGGTTAATGGCGGAGTCCGGTATATCTACCACATCCTTCACCCCGTCCACTGCTAGGCCGATGTGATTCACATCCCGTAACCCTAAGATTTCCACGATAATGAATACCGTGCGGTCGGTATAGGGCTTTTCCGGAAGGCCGAACTTTAGACGCATGTCAACAATGGGAATGATCTTTCCCCGTAAGTTTACCACTCCTTTTAAAAAACGACTTGCCTCATGGAGGCGGGTGATGGGCATATAACGGATCACTTCCTGAACTTTAGAGATGGGAATCCCGTACGACTCTCGTTCTATCGTAAAGATTAGATATTTCTTCATCTCGTCGCTCATTACAGGTTCCTCCTTCTAGATTCTTTTTTACGGTTTCACATACATTTCTACGATCTTCATGAACTTCTCCCCCTGGAAAGGTTTAATGATCCAGCCAGTAGCACCATGGTCCCGAGCAACCAGCATTTTAGACTTATCCGTCTCTGTAGTAAGCATGATGATGGGAGTAGTTGAATCAAACTTCCGGAGTTCCTTAACTAAAGTGATCCCATCCATTCGCGGCATATTCACGTCCAGTACATACAGAGCGATGTTCCCCTGGTTCGCCTTTGCCTTTTCTAAGGCATCCTGTCCGTCAATAGCCTTTAGAATATTTTCATATTTGTTGAGCCGAAGGGTCTGTTCCACGATGCTCCGAATTACGTCGGAATCGTCCGCAATCAGGATGTACTTCATGTCGCTGCTCCTCCTGTCCTTTCATTTCGTTACTTCAATGATTCCAGAAACCCCTGCATGTCCACTACGAATCCTATACTCCCATCGCCGAAAATCGTTCCTCCTGAGAAGTAAGGACATTCTTGAAGTAATGTATCACTCAAGTTCTTAATCACGATTTCTTGTTTCCCAATTAGTTCGTCTACCACTACACAGTACTTTGATTGATCCAGTGAAAAGAGAAGGGACAGAATTCGTTCCCCATTTTTCTTCTCTTCTTCCTTGAACACACGATGAGCTTTTAGTACGGGAATATGCGCTCCCCGGTGGTAAATTAGAGCTTCCGAACCGTTTTCTGATGCCATGATTTCCGATGCATCAATCACCTTGATTTCCTCGATGGCGCTGAAGGGAAATACATACTTATTCTCTCCTACCCTCGTTACGAAACCCTCGATAATGGCCAAGGTGAGAGGTAACCGAATGATGAACCGGGTAAACTTCCCAGGTTCGGACACAATTTCCACTCGACCATGGATGGAATCGAGATTCTTTTTTACCACATCCAACCCCACACCCCGGCCCGAAACAGTGGTTACGGAGGAAGAAGTGGAAAACCCTGGTAGAAACAGAAAGGCGTAGAGATCTTTGATGGAGATAGATTCTGCTTCCTCTTTTTTTAGAAGACCCAATTCCATTGCTTTCGCCTTCACTCGATCTGCCTCAATTCCTCGTCCGTCGTCTTCGATCACGATTTCGATTCCGCTTCCCTTGTGTTCTGCCGCAAGGAGGATCTTACCTACTTTGTCCTTCCCCTTCTGTTGGCGTTCTTCGGCTGGTTCGATTCCATGATCAATAGAGTTCCGAATAATGTGTATCAAGGGATCGTAGATCGTCTCTATTACGTTTCTATCGAGTTCTGTGTCTTCGCCCCTCATCTCCACGTACACCGATTTTCCTAGCTCCTCCGCTGTATTCCGAGCCACTACTCGGAGCTTCGTGAAGATTTCGGAAATCGGAGTCATCCCCATGGAGAGAACTAGGTTTTTGATAGTGGTAGTAATGGTCTCTAGCTGGCTAATGTTTCGTTCTGCCCGGTCACTCGTCGCACCTCCCAAGAGTTCCTGCTTTAGCATAGACTGATTGATCACTAATTCCCCCACGATATCGATCAGGGTATTGAGTTTTTCGTTAGATACCTTCACGTACCCCAGACGTTTCACTTTTGCCACCTGGGTCTTCTGCTTCTTTAACGCATCCAGAACGTCTTCCGTGGTGGCGATTTTCTCTTCTACAACCAGCTCCCCGATCTTCTTCTCTGTCTCCGTCTGTTTCCGCAAAAGCTTCTGCAGATCCTGTAGGGTGATCTTACCCTCTTCAGCGAGAATTTCACCGATCTTTCGGTATTTGTACTGGTCTAGCACGCGTCGCATGAGGTTGATATAGGGATGGATATCGATAATACGGAAAGACTTCTTCATCTCTTGCGGTTTAAAATCGTTTATATGCATCCCCTCTAGTAGGTTTCTTAGAAGTTCCATTCCATGAAAGACCAAATCAATCAGTTCTTTACTGAGAAAAATCTTCCCTTCCCTGACAAGAGCTAACAGGTCTTCAATCGCATGGCTCAGTTCCTCCACGTTCCGTAAACCTAGAAAAGCGGACGAACCTTTGATGGTGTGGAAATTCCGAAAGATAGTATTGATCAATTCCTTGTTGGTCGGATCATACTCTAGTTCCACCAAGATGGATTGCGCCTCTTCCAGATGATCCTTTGCTTCGGAAAAGAACTGGGAAAGAAGTTTTTCATCCTCCACGATGGAATCGAAGTATCCCACCTCGTATCCCAAACTAGGCGGCGGAACTGATGCCCCCCCAGAGGGTATCTCTTGGCGAGGAGCGATCGCTTCTGTTTTTTTCGCTTCCCTCTCTTCCCCTGGAACCGGTTGAATCCCCTGTCCAAAGAGCACCTGCCGGAATAACCCACTTTTAGCCCTCACCCGCGCTCCTAGTTCTTTACCTGACAGAGTACCCGAGAGGAAAGCGTTTAGATCATTACTCACAGAACGGAGTAGGCTTACCGCTTTAGGCTCTTTTTCAGGGTCCGCTAAACCATCCGCTACTCGGATTAAGTGCTGAGCGAGTTGGGCAAACTTTTCCATCCTGGGGAGGTTCTGTAGTTCTTTATATAGGGAAGATAAGGTATCCTGGATGTCTACAGCTTTTACTAGATCTCCTAGTTCGTATCCCTGGAGAAGGGTATTCAGCCTTTCAACAAAAGTCTGGATAGTTTTCTTTTTCTCTACGGTCATACCCCTTCCCCCATAGATTGAATTCTATACGATTCATCTTGCGATTCAAGGGACTCTATTCTTTTAAAAGCCCTAATGAAACGAGTTTCTCCTTCAATTTAGCGGGATCGATAGGTTTCACTAAGTATCCATCGCAATCCGATGCAAAGGCCTCTGTCACATGCTTGAGGTCTGCTAAAGCAGTAACCATCAGTATACGGGATCGTTCATGGAAGGGAATGTTTTCCTTTTTTTCTAAGGATCTAAACTCCTTCAGTACATCCTTTCCCGATATTTCCGGTAATAGAATGTCTAAACAAACGAGATGATACGGTCTTTTTTCCTTTAAGGCCCGAACAAAGAGGATGATAGCTTCCTTACCAGTTTCGGCCGTTTCACAGGTCCCATACTTACCTAGGAAGGTTTTTAAAAAGAGCCTCTGGGTCGCATCATCCTCAACGACTAAGATCTTCATCCGAACGTCCTCCGTCCTCAGATTGGGCTTTTATACTCTCCAGGATACCATGAAAATCCACCTGATAAAATAGATTTTTTAGTTTTTTTATTAAACTTCTTAAATGAAGATAATCCTTGTTTTTAATGAGGAGTTCCAATTGAGATGCTGCATCCCGAATAGTCGTAAGTTCCAGCATCCCTGCAGCTCCTTTCAGGCTATGAGCGATCCTTTCGAGAGTTCTCCAATCCTCATTTGTGTACGCCTCTTCCATCTGGGAAACTTTCTCCGGCACATCGCATTGAAACGTTAACAGCAAGGTTTCGATAAATTTCCCATCCCCTTCGAACTTTTTCCATACCCTTTGAACATAAGAGTCATTTTCGTCCGCGTTTGAAGGAAAAGTTTCACCTTTCGATTCCTGCATGTTTTGGAGTTCGCGTTCCCTACACCATGTGTTTACCAGAAGTTTTAAAACTTCCATCTCAAAAGGTTTTTCGAGACATTCATTGATCCCAAACTCTTGGCATTGCTGCAGTATTTCTGATTTCTTTTCACCCGTAATCGCAATAATCGGGAGGATTGCGTTAGGTGTGTTTCCCTGCATCGAGCGGATCTGCGCAGCTACCTCTAGCCCGCTCATCCCCTCTGGATGTAGATCCAACAGTACGAGATCGAAAACTTCTTGAACAAGGAGCTGTAAGGATTCCTCACCCGTTCCTGTAGCAAGTACAGTAGCTCCCATAGAACGAAGAATTGTTTCTAAGACCGTTCGAGTAACGGGATCATCTTCCACCACTAGAATGCGACAAGGCATTAAGGAGGGGTTTTCAAGTCCCATGGGTCTCCACCTCCTTTAGCACCACTCCTACCAACCCAACCACCTTACCTCCCTCATCCCGAAAAGGGGCTTTGTAGAAACGTACTTCATGGAAAGTCCCCGTACTATCCATCACCTGTCCATCGTACACCTGCACCGTTTCTTGATGGAACAGTTCCTCATCCTTCTCTATATAGAGTCTTGCGAGATTCGAAGGAGCGATATCCAAAGCGGTCTTCCCGATCAATTCCTCTTTCGATTTCTTGATGAGTTTGCAGAAAGCGGTGTTCACGCCTAAATACCGACCCGATCGGTCCTTATAGAAGATGGGTAAGGGTATCCCTTCTAAAAGGGATTGAAAAGTCTTTTCCCGCTTCAACAATTCCTGCTCCATGCGGAGCCGGTAAAGTTCCACCCGTGTTCGCTCCCCTAAAACTCGAAGGATGTCCCTGTTCCATGGATGAATAGATATCGGTCTGGTATCCATTGCCGCTAGGATCCCTATAGGTCGATCGTTTTCTCCCTTTAAAGCGATTCCGAAGTAACTCTTGATTCCCATATCTTTTAGAAGACGATCATTGGGATACCGTGTATCCGCATCGGATTCTACGCAGCACTCTTCTTTCTCCAACGCCTCAGCACAAGGAGATCCCGGAAGATCGTAGGTAAAGTTTTGCCCGAATCCTGCTCCTGCCCATACGGCTAAGGTGTTAGCTTTTCCGGGATCGTTAGGATCTATCTGCGAGATGAACGCATAGGAGGTCTGAAAAAGGATAGCAAGGGTGTGCACCAAAAATCGAAATACCTGTTCTCCTGTATCTGCTCCTGCAGCAGCTAATGTACGAAAGATTTCACTAGCTCGGAGGGTTTCCTGCCTAGCCTCCCAAAGTCGAAAAGCCATTCGTATGGAAGCAAGAATCACCGCTTCCCCCGAATTCTTTACGATGTACCCGTAAGAGGTAATTCCCTCGGTCTTATTCACGGTTTCAGGGTCCGTATAGCAAGAGAGGAACACGAGAGGAATGTCCCGTATCGTGAGAATTCTCCGAGCTGCTTCTGTCCCATCCATTCCCTTTCCCAGGTTGATATCCATGAGGATCAAGTCAATCGGTTCTCCCTTTTCAACCAACTCGATGGACCGTTCACCTGTATGGGCAACCAGACATTCGTACCCTGCCTT
>JAOABU010000011.1 GCA_026418195.1 Spirochaetota bacterium
GATCAATAATTGTCGAGAATCTTTGCCATACCCACTCAGAAAAAGGAACTGTTCATCCGGAAGAATCCCTATAAGTTCATAGATCAGAGGCATTTCTACCGGATCTGAAGAACTCTTCAATCTCAGGATAGTCTGATTTTCTGGTACATCAAAAAGTTCTTTGAACCCTCCCTCAGGCAAGGTAAAACGAAACATCTTTATTCCTAACAGTTCTATCCCGTACCGAATCCCCGTCTGAGAGTCCAACCCTTCTTTGAAGTAGCTCACCTTGAAGAATAGGGATGGAGAAACAGGCGAGGGAAGAATGGCATCTAGGTTAGAGTACACTTTTCCCTCATACGGCATAGGAAGATCTTCTAGAGAGAAGGAAAGCTTATATTTCAAAGCCCCATCCGGTGAGAACCAGTATACCATCCATACCGTAGGGGTACGGCAGATAACGACCACCTCTTCTTTTCTTGTCACCTGAAGTCGTTCGATGAATGGAAGGGGAGTTCCACCAACTCCTTCCTGTCCTAAGTAGCCCTTATATTCACCGTTTTCGAATCTGAGAATGACGTTGTTCAACCGGACACCTAGTTCTTTTTCAAATACACTCCGTTCTTCGGGTAGTTTATCCTCAATATATAGCGTGCCATTGGAAGTTACCGCTATTTTTCCTATTTGGTTAAAAGCATAGGGAAACAACTTCCGATTCGAAACTACTCCTCCTTTCTCTACTGGAATCTGGATCGGTGGCGGATTCTTTTCGGGATTGTAAAATAGGGCGAGGAGATCTCCATAGGAGGAAAATACCATCACCTTTCCCGAAGTTCCGTTGGAAATATAGAATCTTCCTTCATGATTCCAAAGACTAGGTTGCACTTGATAGGGACTTTCGTTTATATGGAAAAGGTCTAACTGGTCCTCCAATTTCCCAAAGGTAAGGTTGAATAGTTCCTCTCTCTCCAACAAGATGGAAGATCTATGCTTACATCCAGAAAACCAAACACTTAGAAAGATCAGCAAGAAACTCAAAACGTTTCTACATCCCATACCCATTGGGGTAGTGTAACTAGCCTACTATCCAATGTCAATCTTGACCCATCCGCCACTAAAAGTTAGATTTCTACTATGGTTCAGAAAATAATCGAGGCCCTTTTTGGGTCGAAAAATGATAAAGATATCTCTTCTTTGCTTCCCTTACTCCATGCGATAAACTCGAAGGAACGCTGGGCAATGGGGTTACGGGACGAAGACTTCCCAAAAGAAACTGCTCGACTGAAACACCTTGTTGCCCAGGGGAATTCTCTGGAATCCCTTCTTCCCGAAGCCTTTGCGTTAGCCCGAGAAGCTGCCCGAAGAATGTTAGGGGAACGGTTGTACGATGTACAGATTCTGGGAGGTATCGTCCTTCACCAGGGTAAAATTATGGAAATGAAAACAGGTGAAGGGAAGACGATTTCCTCTGTTCCCGCTGCCTATTTAAACGCATTAACGGGTAAAGGGGTCCACATCGTTACAGTAAACGATTATCTGGCAGAACGCGATTCTGAATGGATGGGAAGGGTCTACAAGTTCCTTGGCCTATCCGTCGGGGTAGTTCTATCCCAAATGGATACAAACGCTCGGAAACTCGCCTACGCTTCGGACATTACCTATGGAACCAACAATGAGTTTGGATTCGATTACCTTCGCGACAATATGCGTTACGATCTAGAAGGAAGAGTTCAGCGAGGTCACGAGTTCTGCATTATCGATGAAATAGATTCTATCCTGATCGATGAAGCACGGACCCCTTTGATCATTTCGGGTGCTGCAGAGGACGATACAACGAAAATAATCAATGCCAACAAGGTAGTAAAGTTTTTAGTAGAATGTGAGAAAGACCCAGTGACTGGGGAATACCCAGAGGAACCGAAGGGCGATTTCAAGATCGATGAAAAGGGAAAACGAATTTCTTTTACTGATGAAGGGTTGAACCATCTGGAAGAAATCCTGCAAGCTCGCAAGATCATTCAGGGGTCCCTCTTCCTAGACGAGAATTTCGAGTACATCCACTACGTCACTCAAGCCTTACGAGCTCACCACCTCTTCCATAAAGATATCGATTATGTGGTACAGGATGGACAAGTGCAAATCGTGGACGAGTTTACGGGAAGGATCCTCTATGGTAGAAGGTACTCGGATGGACTTCACCAGGCCATCGAAGCAAAGGAAAATATTCGGGTAGCGGAACGGAACCGAACCCTTGCCACGATTACTTTCCAAAACTTCTTCCGGATGTACAAGAAGATTGCAGGAATGACAGGGACGGCAGATACCGAAGCAAAGGAGTTCAACAAGATCTACAACCTCGATGTAGTGGTCATTCCTACCAATCGTCCTGTGATTCGTATAGATGAAGATGACCTGATATACCTGAACGAATCGGACAAGTATGAAGCGATCTGTAACGAGATAGAGGAGGTCCATCGTAAAGGACAACCGATTCTAGTGGGTACGATCTCCATCGAAAAATCCGAACGCCTCTCCAAGATGCTCCTACGGCGAGGAATACAGCATGAAGTGTTGAACGCTAAAAACCACGCTCGAGAAGCTTTGATCATTGCCGAAGCAGGGGCTAAAGGTGCGGTTACCATTGCCACGAACATGGCTGGTAGGGGTACGGACATCAAATTAGGGGGGAATCCAGAGTTCCGTGCCCGAAAAAAAGCCGGTACCACCGCTTCTGAGGAAGAATACAAAACCGTATATCAGAAAGAGTTTGCCCTATGGCTTGAACAGTATGAAGAAGTGAAACGGCTAGGAGGCCTCTATGTGTTAGGGACCGAAAGGCACGAGTCTCGGAGAATCGATAACCAACTTCGAGGACGTTCCGGAAGACAGGGGGATCCGGGTAAATCCCGATTCTTCCTATCCATGGACGATGATCTGATGCGGTTGTTTGGAGGAGGAAAAGGAAACCTAAAAGCTCTGTTGGAAAAAGTTGGGATGCGTCCAGGCGAACCGCTCAACCATCCTCTTCTGAATCGATCCATAGAACGAGCGCAAATGAAAGTAGAAGAGCGCAATTTTGAAATTAGAAAACATTTACTGGAGTTTGATGATGTACTGAACGAACAGCGGAAGTTCATCTATGCTAGAAGGGATGAGATCCTTCAGGATCCCGTACTCATTGAACGGGTGATGTCTACCGCAGAAGAACTTCTTGAAGAAATACTTCTGCCCTATACAAAAACCCGAGGAGAAGATGCGTCTGTACTAGCCGATGTTCTAAAAAAATTGAAAATTACGTTCCAATATATTCCTAGTAAAGCAGCAGATGATCTCATTGGAACGAACCCCGAAGAGTTCAAAACCTATGTACTGCAAGAACTTCGCCAAGAACTGTATTCTAAGGCAGCTTTGGTGGGCCCAGAAACCTTTAACTTAATCATTCGGTTCGAGTATCTCAAGGCGATCGATGCGAAATGGCAGGATCATCTAGAAAATCTAGAAGCTCTTAGGGAAGCAGTTTACCTCCGCTCCTATGGCCAGAAAAATCCATTACTAGAATACAAATTGGAAGGATTCGAAATCTTCGATCAGCTCCTTTACGATATTCGCACCACCATCGCCAAAAAGTTATTCCAGATCCGAATCGAAAAGACAAGAGAACGACCTGTACAACCTTCAAAAGTTCCTGCAGGTACAGCTACCCACCATGCGGTGAATGCCTTCGAAGGTAGCATGCAGGGCGAAAGCCATGTTCAAGTTCGCCGCACCATACCGAAGGTAGGGAGAAATGACCCCTGCCCCTGTGGAAGCGGAAAGAAGTACAAGTACTGTCATGGAAGATTTCAGTAACCCTAGGACGCCTCACATGGGTAGGGACTTTTCCATGGGGGGATGTGGGTTCGCATGGGCGCGTGCAACAGAATACGCATTGAAAAACGCAACCAAAGCAAAGAGTATAACGATTAAAATCGCAACCTTCCTCATAACTCCTCCCAGAATGCGGGTATTCTAACGAAAAAACTGTATTGGGTCTACTGGATTCCCGTTTTTAAACACAGAAAAGTGAAGGTGCGAGCCTGTGGAGTATCCAGTTGATCCCATTTCTCCAATCACTTCTCCCTGAGCAACGAACTTCCCGTGAGCAACTAGCACCGTCTGAAGATGAGCGTAAAAAGTCTGAAACCCTCCATCATGGGTAAGAATGATATACCTTCCATAACTAGGATGTATCCCAATTTTCACAACCTTCCCTGCCATCGCAGCATGCACGGGGGTTCCCGGATCATTGGCGATATCTAACCCATTATGGAATCTGCGTACCCCTGTAAAAGGATCTGCCCGTACCCCAAAAGTAGAAGTAATCCTTCCTGAGGTGGGGAACAAGAACAAATCGCCTAAGATACGTTTCAGTTCCATCTCGGGCAATCTAGCTCCTGGAATGAAAAGTTTCATCCCGGGATGAATGATGGAAGATCCTAAGTCGTTTGTGTCTACCAAGTATCGTACGTTGGTATTGTATAATGCACTGATCTTGGAGAGGGAATCTCCACGATTCACCTTATACAGGATTCCGTCCTTGTTAGGGATGATCAGCTCTGTACCCGCGGGAATCTTTCTGGCATCGGTGATCTCATTCATGCTGATAAGAGTATCCAGACGAATCCCGTGCTTTCGGGCTACTTCTTGAAGGGTTTCTCCCGGTTTCAATTTATACGTTCGTAGGGCGAGTTCTGGGAATTGTTCCGCCTTTGGCGGCTGATAAGGGATCTCTTTCTCCTGGGGGTCGAACAAGCTGGAAATCAGAATCTGTTCAAGCTCTGATTCCACTGGAAGTTCGATTTCGTTCCCTCTTGCCCAAAGAGAGAGGGAAGACATTCCACTCTCCATTAAGCCCATGGTAAGAGCGATTCCTAACCCAATCCACACAAAGGGAATACGAAAGGCTACCTTTTGTATAGTTATTTTGAACCTGTGGGAAAGAATAGCGATCTTTACCTTATTGTGCAGGGAAACCCTTCTCTTCACATCCTGATTGATCAATTCTAACATCATATACCTTATTCCCTTATCGACAGGATTAAAACGAGCGATTATAGTAGAAAATACACTTTGGGAAGCAGAGGGGCCTTTTTGGAAACGGTAAGAGGAGTACTGGCGGCAATTTCCCTATTTGTATGTTTACGTCTCTTTTTCCTTGAAACTTATTCAGTGGAAGGTCGTTCCATGGAACCTAGTATTCCTTCCCAAGGAATCGTGTTGATCAATAAACTAGCGTATGGTCTACGGATGCCTGGTTCTAGAAAATACCTTTTTCAATGGGGACATCCTGAACAGGAGGACATCATTCTCGTAAAGGATCCTATAACCAATACTCTCTCCATAAAACGATGTATCCGAATCACTCCGTATGGTTTTTTTGTACAAGGGGATAACCTTTCTTTTTCAGTAGACTCTCGCCTGTACGGTTCTATACCGATAGAACAGGTATGGGGTAAGGTGATTCTCACAATTCCTGGAAGAGGGAAATGACAGAAAACCTTCGTAACAGACGTTTTCGAATTGTTGTGATTGCATTAGGAATATTTTCCCTAATTATTCTTTTTCAATTCGGCTTTATCATGCTGGGTGGAGATGGAATTGGAATCGATTCTCAGATCAGTCTTCCCCCTGTAGAACGGGGACCCATTCTGGATCGAAACGGAAGGATTCTTGCTATCCAGACCAAGCTCAACTCAGTGAGCGCATGGGTGCCCAATGTAACGCAACCAGAAGAAACCAGCAAGATCTTGGGGGAGATCCTCAATATCCCCGAAGAACAGATTCTGGAAAAATTTAAAACGAATACGGGTTTCCTATTCATCAAACGAAAGATTTCACCAACGGAGAACAGTAGAATACTATCCCATCTGACCGAGGGAAGATTGGAAGGTATTTCTTTAGTTCCTGAGTTTGGCAGAAACTATCCTGCGAAAAGTATAGCTTCCCATGTGATTGGATACGTGGGAGTGGACAATATCGGACTAGATGGATTGGAATACACCTTCAATCAAGAACTTACTCCTCCTGTAATCGGGAATTCCCAAGAAATGGTGTATGGGAATCAGCTGTTCCTAACCATCGATCTCGCCATACAACAAGCAGTAGAAAAAATCGCCGAGGATACGTATACGGAGCAAAAGGCCTCGTCTGTAATGATCCTAGTAGCTGAAGCGAAAACAGGGGACATCCTTGCCTATGCGTCCCTACCCAATTATGACCCCAACATTCTCGCGTCCTTGAATCCTGCCACGATGAAGAATAAACCGATATCGCTTCTTTATGAACCCGGTTCAGTATTCAAAGTATTCTCTATGGCTTCTCTTCTAGAACTAGGGTTAGTACGAGAGGAGGATACGTTTTTCTGTAATGGGTACTATGAGAAATTAGCTCCGGATGGGAAAACCGTCCGAATCAACTGTTTAGGCCGACATGGAAATGTAACGATCCGAGATATCCTCAAATACTCCTGTAATGCAGGAGCTGCGTACGCTTCAGACAAAGCCAGTAGTGAATCCTTCTACCGTATGTTAAAATTGTTTGGGTTTGGGGAAACAACGGGGATTCCTCTAAATGGGGAAGAGCCGGGAACCCTGAGACCCCCTCGCAACTGGTCCATCCGTTCTAAACCTACCATCGCTATCGGGCAAGAGGTAGCTGTAACGGCCATCCAGATGGTAAAGGCTGCTACGGCCTTAGCTAATGAAGGTGTTCTTCTGCAACCCCACATCGTGAAGAAACTCTTGACTCCAGATGGTAGACTGATCAAAGAATACCCCCGAGAACCGGTCTATCAGGTAATCTCTCCCCATACCGCCCGGCAAATCCTCCAGTATATGGCTTCAGTCACGGAGGTAGGTGGTACAGCTACTCGAGCTCAAATTCCTGGAGTCCGAGTTTCTGCCAAAACAGGCACAGCTCAAATGATGGATCCCCAAACAGGGAAGTATAGTGACACGGCTTTCATAGCCTCCTGCCTCGCCCTGTTTCCTACGGAGTCTCCACAAGTGATCGTATATGTTGTAGTGGAGGGGCCAAAAGGAGATAGCTATTTCGGAGGCAGGGTCGCTGCTCCCCTCATCCAAAAGGTGGGAGAGTTTCTGGTTCCATACTTAGGGATCCCCAGAGAAGGTGAACAGGTATACTCCCATCCGGGGATCCTGACCGTACCTCGGGTGACCCTCCCGCCCTTGAAAGATACGGTCCCCGATTTTACCGGTTTACCCAAGAAAGTTCTTTTACCCCTTCTGAGTAGGAAAGACGTGAAAGTAATCCTTCGAGGGTCTGGGTGGGTATATCGTCAAACTCCTCCTCCGGGTACACCCATAAAGACAGGGATGGAGATCATCCTGGAGCTACGATGAGATCTGAAAGAATTGAACCCATCGTCACAAAGAGTGGAGATATTACGGGTGTCTGGAAAGGGGTTACCCTGCACAGCCGAATCGATCCAAGGCGGGAAGCGGAACGAGCAGTGCAAGAAGGGATTCCTCAGGATTTTGATGGGATCGTAGTGTTAGGATTCGGTCTAGGGTATCATGTGGAAGTGATTCTTTCCCGCTTTCCAAGATCAAAGGTATGGATCGTGGAACCAGATCTTTCACTCTTTGAAGCTGCATCGGAATTGAGAGATTGTAGTAAGGTTTTAATGAATCCCAATGTCCGGCTCTTTCTGGGATCCGATCAAAGGATCGTGGATCAATTAGTGCAATCCGTCGAAGATTTTCGTTTTACCCTATACCGGTACAGACCTTCTGTGGAATTTTATAGCGAGTTCTATAAAAACCTGGAACGACGATTACATCAGGTCAGGTCTCGCCGACAAGTGAATCTAAACACCCTCGCTCGTTTCGGGAAACTTTGGGTTCGAAATCTCAGTCGTAATTTGAACCTTTTATCCCGATACGGGGGAATAGAGACTTTAAACGGGAGGTTCCATTCTTTCCCCGCCTTAGTAATCGCAGCGGGCCCATCCTTGGACGATATCCTGCCTCATTTAATAAGATTACGAGAAAAGTTTCTCCTTATCGCCGTAGACACTAGCTATATGAGTTGTGTACGGTTCCATGTGGAACCTGACTTTGTGGTCGTAATGGATCCTCAATACTGGAACACTAGACACCTCGATCGAGCTGTGCAAAAATCCGCACGTCTAGTTTCAGAACCTTCAACCCATCCAACGATTTTCCGTAGGTTTCCAGGGAAGACTTTTCTCGCTGGCTCTCTTTTCCCCCTAGGGCATTATCTGCAAGAAAGGATCGGGAAGCGTGCTACGTTGGGAGCAGGCGGATCGGTTGCTACCAGCGCATGGGATTTTGCACGATTCCTAGGATGCAACCCCATCGTAATGGCAGGATTGGATCTTTCGTTTCCCAACAAACGCACTCACTGCAAAGGAAGTTTTTTCGAGGAGAGAATCTTTTCTCTCCGTACGCGACTCGAACCAGAAGAGACACATTTCTTTCGATATCTGCAAGAAGCCTCCCCCTTATTCAGACCTTCTAATAATGGTCAAGCTGTCCTAACCGATCAACGAATGCTGGTATACCACGATTGGTTTGAGATCCAGGGCAAGCTCCATAGGGATACTCGCACATTGACCCTTTCTCGGAATGGATTGAAAATAGAAGGGGTAGACTGGGTTCCCTTAGAAGAAGTCTTGGAATATCCATCCTGCAGAAATACAGTGGACGCTATATTGCAAAGTATCGACCAGGAACATCCTGTCCTACCAGACCCATGGAGAATCGAAGAGGGGAAACATGAACTTCTCAGAGGATTAGCGACACTGGAGGAACTTGCCCAAGAAGGAATTCGGAGAGCCGAATTACTAAAAACACGTCTTTCACAGCATCTATCTATCGATCTAGATCAATTGAATGAAATTGATGAAAATATTCTTTCCCACCAATACCGGAATATTGCAGGTTTCCTTTTAGCAAGAACTCTTATGAGCCTCGAACAGACCAATCCAGCGACAGTAGAGCAAACCCTTGAAAACTCTCTAAGGATCTACAGAGATCTTTTGGATTCGATTCGTTTTCATAAAGAGATCCTCGATACTCATGACCCCTTCTGGAAAACCTCTCAAGATTTTGCCCTAAAAACCGATGATTCTAATGGAGGGTCTTTTACTACTCTCTAGACGGTATGCGAATTGACGTCCAGGCATACCGTTTTTTTTTTTTTTTAAGCCAACAAGAAGGTAACGATCTCTAATAAATCCTTCTTCAACGTTATAGGTGGAATCCAAGTTTCCTCTCCAACCGATTCTGTCCAGAGCACCCCTTGATGGTCCCAAATACTCAATAGGATACCTATTCCTCCGGTCCCGTCTAGGTTAGAGTTTAAGACTTTCACAGGAAACTCCCTTCCCCGCATAGGATACACCTTCCGATCTCCAACCACTCGGATGGATTTTATGGCAAGGGGAAACATATCCTCAACTAGAACTTTAGGTACATAGAACATCCTAGTTCCCTGGGAACAAGGAAAAACCGGATGCTTCAGAGAAAGAAGATCGAAAGACACCTCAAATAGGGTGCCCTTCCCTGGTGTCGTATCCATAGTGAGGGAAGCTCCCAAGTTTTCTACGATAGAATGCACAGTTTGTAATCCTATGCCTCGACCCGAAACCTCAGAACTCTTCGTACTAACCTCACCCTGAACCAGGAGGGAAAGAAGATCCTTGCCCTTCATCCCATTGTCTCGAATCTTGGATTCGATTTCTTCCCGATCAATCCCTTTCCCATCATCCTGAATCCGAATCGAATAGATCGAACCTTTCCGGTTAAAGGTTAGTCTAAGGGTTCCATACGATGATTTTCCAGCTTTCTTTCGGTCTTCCGGATGTTCTATCCCGTGGTCTACCGCATTCCGGAGAAGATGGTTCAATATCAGGTTTAACCCTTCGAAAGCTCGGTAGGGTATCTTCATAGGATCACCATTGATGTTTCCATTGTCTACCCCATGAAATACAACTTCCTTGCTCAATTGGGGAGCTAAATCATTCACCAGCTGTGCAGCTTTTTTGATCAAAAGATCAATGGAGACCCCTGTTTGTTGAATGATCCCTTCTAGAAGAGCTTGTCTCAAACAGTCATTCATATCTTCCATACAGGTAACGACAAGTTCCTGCCTCTGAAAGAAGGAGGAAGAAAGGGTAAGCATGGTCTCCGCCCCTTTTCGATAACGAAACACGGGAGAAAGTGTTTGCCCTTCAGAGAATGACTCTGCTTCTCCAAGAAATTCCTCGATTCTCAGAGGGTGAATGGAGACTCTCTTTAGCCCATTTATTTGCACCCAGGATTGGAGTTGAACGAGAGGTGCAGAAGAGGTAATCATCAAGGAACAACTCTTTGATTTTTCCTTTTGCAGGGTCTCCAAAGAAGGGGTAATTCTAAGAACATTTGCTCGCAACTCTAATGTATTGATCAGTAGGTATAACCTTGGATATGGCATTGATTCCCCATCTTCTACTTCTGCGTCGACTCGGTACAAGGCTTCCCCTCTAACTTTTGCTTCTTTCAAGAGGACTTTCTCGAAGTCTCTCAGCTTGTCTATCTGGGGTGCATACGCTGGTGAGAGCTCTAATTCAACACCCCGGAGGATGGTACTGAGATCGGCCTCCAAGGTTAGGTATAATTGCTGGAAATCTTTCCATTCTGTTTCCGTAGGAAGGGATTTACGAAATTGTGAAAGCCGTTCTTCCATCCGTTCCGCATCGGTTACCACTTTCGTGTATCCCAGAAAAGAGGCTTCGGATTTCAAGGAATGGATCGATTGAAACACTTCATTCGCTAAACTTGGATTCCACTTTTTTTGATCCATATACGCAAATAACCGGGCAATTCCTTCTAAGGTCTTTTTCCCATCCTGAAGGAATAATGTTTTTAATTCACCCTTGTTTTGTATTTTCATGATTATACAATTCTCTTTCCTTTCGATCTTGTAAGGAAATAATCAATTCCACTTCCCCAATCGTTGTTCCCAATTTAGCTGCGATAAGGGCAGGAGAGATTCCTTTATTATACAAATCTAGAACCTCAGCTTTGGTAAACTCTTTCCGTTTTTCTTCCCTCAACCCAACTCGCTCGAGGGGCATTTCTTGTTTCTGGAGTACCGAATGGTACGTAGGTGGTAGCTTTTTCCCCATTTCCCGATTTAACACAGCCAACCGTTTATCTATGGCTTCAAGGGTTTTCTTTACCTGCTGTATCCGATCTTCCATCAATGCCACATTCCGTTCGGTAGCATGGTTCAATTCCACGAGAACTCCTTCTAGTTCCTTCCTTGCCCTTGCTACTAGGTGATGGATCTCCAGCTTCCGATTGATCTTTCTGTTCAGGTAAAGGAACATTCCTAATAGAACAAGGATATTGATGATGATCCACAGGCCCAAACTCATAGCGACTCCACTATCCTGTTAGATCTATGTTTTTACCCAAATTCGGATCCTTTACAACCTCCACAGGAATGTCCTCATCTTGGTTTTCTTTTTGATCCGAGGATGGTTTTGAAGGGCGTGCACCTGCAGGATACCGTTGTCCCTTCCCTTTTCGTTCGTTTCTAATTTTCTCAGTTTCTCCCTGCTCTACCTCCGAAGGGTGGGTCACTGTGTGGGTTTTCTGTTCCGTTTCTTTTAAAAGTTCACTTGTTTTTACTGTCTGCTGATGAACGAGTAATTCTTTTTGAACCGCTTGTTCACGACTTAATTCATTTAGACGAGAAAATAGCACCTGTAAATCAATTGGTTTCAATGCCATTATCGTTTTTGAAAATCCTCGTCCTCCGGCTCTTCGTACTTAGTAACCTTCACTAGATTCCCTTCTGCAATGAACGTCACTCCCTTGAACTCATTCTTCACTTCTAGGAATGCATCTTTTATATAGATTTTTACACCCGGGAACACGGTGGAGGAAGAACATATTTTCCCATTTATTTTCAACTGAGATAGGTAGTTTTTTATCTCTTCCGATTCTGTTTTAATTTTTTCCAACTCTTCCGCAATCTCCCTCTTGCGAGTCATCAGTTCTTGATAGTACCGTTCCTTTTCCTCTGGAAGGGTCTTTTTCATTTTTTTCAGGTTCATTAGGGTGCTCAGATTCAAGTTCACATCTTCCGACTCTTCCAGGAGTTCTTCTCTTCGTTGATTCAAGGTGTCTAGCCGTTCCTTACTCTTTGGATCGTATCCCACTTCGAGAATCGTTTCGCTACCCGAAACAGAGCCCAGAATCTTGGCGTTAATCTCTTCTGAAGCCCTGAGATGTCCTCCGACTATAGCGGCTCGTTTTCCTTTGCAGATGATCTTCTTGTTAGCAATAATATTCGAGTTAATAATCCCATCACTAACCACTACGTTTTCAGCGGCTTCCACCGTAGCATTCTCGATGAACCGGGCAAATACGGAATGTCCCGAAAGAACTTTTCCCGTTGTTTTACCCGCGATCCCCTGATGAACAATGATATCCCCTTCTGCATCCAAGTCACATCTTCCCACGCTTCCCGTCACTTCGATATTGCCAGCTGCCTTGACGGAAAACCCATCCTCCACGTTTCCCTTCACCATGACAGTACCCAAGAAAAGGATGTTCCCTGTTTTCAGGTTCACATCCCCTTCCACCACATAGATAGGTTCAACATTGATTTTATCAGCAGAAATGATTACCTGACCATTGATTTCTGCGATCGCTGAAGAGCCATCTTCAGAAAGCCGTACATTCTTACCGATGGGAATCTCACAATCCTTTCCATCCTTTGCGGGTAGAAGTTTTCCCGTTACAGTTCTTCCGCTCTCGCCGCGTTCAGGGGGAATCTTTCGAGCAAGGACCTGGCCTTCCACTACATTCTGGATCAGATTCAGTTCCTTAAAATCTACTCGACCATTCTTTTCCTTCAGTTTTACCTGGGAAGAATTCCGTTCGAAGCTGTATACAATATACGCATCCCTTCCATTCTTCGGTTTTGTCCCTTCTGCCACGAGAATGGGCACACCATACTGGGGATCCTCCTCTAAAGCCCGGATCGCTTCTTCTCTGATTCCATGTACTACCCCATTTCTCTGCAAGTACTCTACCATGGCATCGAAGGTAGGATCCGAGCCTCCAGCTCCAGGAGGGTGTAACGTCAGTAGGGCTCTCATCTCGGCATCGATGATATCTACCGACATCATGGGATCATTGGCAGGGTTATGCATGTAGTCGGCGATCTTTACCCATTCATCATCCGCATATTTCACCACCTTAGAGACCATCCCTGTATCGAACCGACCCCCATACCGGCGATTGATCTTATCTATCGCTTCTCGTTCTGTTACCCGCCGTCCCTTGCCCTGCGGAGGAGATACTTTCAAGAACACCCCTTCCGGAGTCAACCGAACACAGACCTTTCCATCCCTATGTTCACTCTTGTGATCCTCCGCAAAGCCAAAATCCATTTCCAATTTTTCTTCCGCTTGCTCCTTCCCTTTGGGTTTCAATGTTTCATACGCTATGATCACCCAGGGTTTTTTCCCCCATCCAAAAGTTCCCTTCGAACCTTTTTCCAATACCTCGTATTCCAGATCCCGAATTCGAACCCCTAATTCGATGGAAGCTTGATTCAAGGCATCCTCCAGAGTTTCTCCCGTAGCTTGCACTCGCTTACGAAACTTGTCTTGTTCTGCCTGCTCCTTCAGATAAGCTCGAATCTGATCCAGAGTAACCATTCAGAGAATCCCCTTCTTGATATTGGTAAGCTTTGCTCGGAGTCTCATGATAGCTTTTGTATGAAGCTGAGATACTCTGGACTCCGTTACATCCAACACCTTTCCAATTTCTTTCAACGTAAGATCCTCATAATAGTAGAGAATCAATACTTTCTTTTCTTTTTCTGGTAGTTCCTCTATAGCCTTGATGATCACTCGCTTAATCTCTTCCTTCTCTACAATGGTTTCAGGGTTCATGCTCTGGGGAGATTCGATGCTATCGGCAATAGAGACATTGTCATTCTCCTCACCTGTGAACCACACATCGTTTAAAGAAAGAATGGATGTTCCACTGATTTTCAACATGGTCTTCTCGAATTCTTTCACCGATACCCCCAGGGCACCTGCCAGTTCTTTATCACTCGCAGCCCTTCCTAAAGAGGCTTCCAGTGTTCTCATTGTATCTTCGATTTCTCGCGTCTTCTGCCGAACCGACCGTGGTACCCAATCGATGGACCGAAGTTCATCAAAAATGGCACCTCGAATCCGAGTAACCGCATAGGTTTTGAACTTTACATGTTTATCCGGATCGAACTTTTTGATGGCATCGAACAATCCAAAAATCCCAAATCCTACCAGGTCGTCGAATTCAACGGTATGAGGCATCCCAATGGCAATTTTCCCAGCTACATACTTTACGAGAGGGGCATACTGCTTCACGAAAAAATCCCTGATTTTGGGATCTTTCGTTTTCTTATAGGTTCTCCAGAGTTCCTCTTCAGTCTTTTCGTCCAAGACTTTTTCCTCCATACCAGTTTACCCTTCTTTGTCCTTCTTTAACAATGTCTGAATTGCTTTGGCCAGAACAGCGGGGTCTCCCCCATCCAAACTCTTGTCTACATCCTTTCCGGGACGTGCTCCATCCAAGAAGACTTCTGGAGATGCTTGACCTTCGAAGGCATCTGCAAACCCCCCAAGATCAGGAAGTTCGTCTATCGTTTCCTCTTTCGGAGATACTACAGAAGAATCCCCTTTAGGCTGTTCTAAATTAGCTGAAGGAGGTTTAGAAACTTCCTCTACCTCTTCCACGAAGTCTTCGAACCCTTTCGATCCTTCGAAGGATTCCATACCTTCCTCTTCTTTCGGTTCTAGATGGGGATTGTGCTCGGGGATCACTAAATCTATCTGATTTCCTCCTTCTTTTACCCCGTCCATAGGTTGGATGAGCTCGGGTAAAAAACGTTCGATGATCCACAAGCTTCCTCCTAAAAGGAGTGCAAGGAACCCTCCTCCCAGTAGTGCTCGGAGACTCAAGGTTAAAATGGATACCCCACCTAGGATTCCCATTAGGGCAGAAAAGAGAAATCCTCCTATACCTCCCCACAAAACAACCTTACCCTTCTCCATCTAGCATCCCAAACCTAGCTTAGGGTAAATACCCTCCATCGTCAAGCATCAAGATTTCCCCAACAACTTACGGACGAACTCCCCTATTCCTCCTCCATCCTTATAATCCACCTTCTCTAACCTCGAAACGATATGTTTCATACAGATGCTAGCTTTTGCCTTTGGATCTAACACAATGAAGGGTTTCTGCTTAAGAACTGCGGTTTGAACGGCCGAGTCCTCATAAATATACCCTAGATAATCTACCTTTACGTTCAAGAACTGTCCAGCTATGGTAATCACCCGCTCTGCCACCTTCTTCCCTTCCACTACACTCTTGACCCGGTTCACTACCAATTTCAACCCAAGGTTTAGGTTCTCTATTTCCGTAGCAATGATCTTGATAATTCCATAGGCATCCGTCATAGCAGTAGGTTCTGGAGTAGTTACGATTATGGCGTCATCAGCTGCAGCAATGAAAGAGATCACGTTGTTGGATACCCCGGCACTCGTATCGATGATTATGACGTCTGCAATGGACAATTTTGAGATCTCTTCCACAAATTGCTTCCGTTCTTCTTCAGAGAGGTTCGCGATTCGGGCAAATCCTGAAGCTCCTGCTACAATTTGAATCCCATAGTTGGTTTCCAGGATAATATCCTGCATACTCTTTTGCTTACGAATCAGATGGTACAGATTATACTTTGGAATGATGCCAAGGATTACATTCACATTCGCAAGTCCTAGATCTGCATCCATCAAGACTACCCGTTTTCCCATCTGAGCGTAGGCAATGGCCAAATTCGTAGAGAAGTTAGTCTTCCCTACCCCCCCTTTACCACTGGCCACCGTAATGATGCGAGTATTGCGGGTCGAGGACGGGGGCGAACTAGTTTTTACCCGCATCATTTCTCTGAGGGTTTCCGCTTGGTCCGGCATGCTTCACTCCTTTCCCACATATAGATCTTCCGATGGACGGTTAAATTTTCTTTCCAGCTTCTCCCGCTGCACCCGAAAAGACTGCAACCTCATGAGTAACCTGACGGGAGTGGCTAATTCTATATCCTGCGGTACTCGTTGACCGTCCGTAAAGTAAGATACAGCTTTGCCTCGCTCTGCCAGAGCACTGATAATGGATCCTACCCGGGAAGTTTCATCCAATTTGGTGATGATCACAGAACTGTACCCGAAAGGTTCGAACTGACTCATGATCTCGAACATGTCTGCAGCTTTGGTGGTAGCACTGATAGCTAAATGTACGGTAGCTCTTCCCGAAGCAGCCTCTAGTAACTCTTTCATTTCAGCCAATTTCACGAAATCCCTAGGGCTCTTTCCTATGGTATCTATGAAAATCCTATCTACGTCCTGATAGAGGGCTAAAAATTTCTTTAAATCTGTGTAGGTCTCCGCACAAGCTACAGGGATCCCCATGATGTTCCCATACGTTTCGATCTGTTCCTTTGCAGCGATTCTATAGTTATCGATGGTGATCATTCGCACTTTGTTTGGACGAGCAGAGCTGATTCCATAAAGGGCAGCCAACTTTGCAATGGTTGTGGTCTTTCCCACCCCAGTGGGACCTACGATGACAAACACGATCGGTGTACCTCGATCCTTTTCCTGATAGATTCGTATAGAGTCCCCGATCCATTCTATCACCCTATCTTGCACAACTTCGAAATTTTCTAGCTGCTCTAAAGAAAACTCTTTCTTTACCCATTCTATCAGTCGTCGAATATAGGACTCTGTGAAGTCATTCTCTCGCAATAACTCCTCTATCCGTTGGATGGTTGGATGCCCATCCAGTTTTCTGGATGGGGGTATCTCGAGCTTCTCTTTGATTGCTTGGACCTCTTTCAATACTTCTTTCAAGGTAATATCTGGAACCTTGGGTGTCACCGGGACGGTGGCAAGAATTTTCTTCTTTTCCTCTTCCAGGTCCACCAATTTTTTCTTTGGGATTTCATTCGCAACGTATCCTGTAATCTCCACCCCCTCTCTGGCGAACAGTCCTAGAAACCCTCCTATCCGTATCGTCCGGTGAGTCAATATTTTGGCTTGATCTCCGTACTTCTGACGGATTTTTTCCAAGGCTTCCCTATGGGAGTACGCTTGCTCGGTAAAATACTGCATAGCTCCTACCCTTCCAATTTAATTTCGCCCAACGCTTCAAGTTTCACATCTGGTACTATCTCCGGCACCGACAGGACCACTAAATCTGGGAAGTCCCTCGCTGTACTGGAGCGAACCAAAGGCCGGGCTGCTTCCGAACAGAGGATAATGGGAAAATATCCTTGTTCCTGCCCTGTCCGAATCGCATTGGCTAGACTATTGATCCATTTTCGATGAACCTCCGGTTTCAGACCTGCAATAAGTCCTCCCGCAGTTTCCACCCGGGAGTCTATGATCATCTGTTCCAGTTTGGGGTTCAAAGTGAACACCCGTAAGGTTTTCGATTCATCAGCATACTGTTGACAAATCTGTCTAGCCAGAGCCTGTCTGACTTTTTCAATCAGAAAGGGGATATCCTTCGTTATAGCTCCATAGTCTGCCAAAGTTTCCAGAATGGCCACTGTATTTCGTATGGACACCCGTTCCCGAAGTAACCCTTGAAGAACTTTCTGGATCTCTCCTAGGGTAAGGTGCTTCAGAACATCCTCTACTACCGCAGGGTAGTCCTTTTTCAAGGTATCGAGAATCGCTTGCAGTTCCTGTCTACCGAGGATTTCGGCTGCATGTCGTTTGATAATTTCCGTTAGATGGGTAGCGATGATGGATGGAGGATCTACTACTGTATATCCAGCCCGTTCTGCTCTATCCCTATCTTCCTCTAAGATCCATAGAGCTGGCAGTCCGAAAGCAGGATCCCTTGTAGGCTCACCAGGAACCTCTTCTTTCACTCTCCCTGGATTGATTGCAAGGTAACTTCCCAATCGTAGGCTTCCCCTTCCCACCTCCACACCTTTGATCTTGATGCAGTACTCGGATGGATCCAATCGCATGTTGTCTATGATTCGAATCCTAGGTACAACCAGTCCAATATCCAACGCTGTTTCTTTGCGGATCCTGGTGATCCGATCGAGAAGTTCAGCTCCTTGATCCTTGTCTACCAGGGGGATCAGTCCATACCCTAACTCCAGCGAGATGGGATCTAAGGGCACCACAGGGGAGATCTCTGCTTGAGCTTCTTTCGGTTTTGCTTTGGCTGCTTTTGCTTCTGCTTGAGGAGGGGCCGCTTCCTTCTTCGCTAAGGTATAGGCAAAATAAGCAAACAACCCTCCCATGGGGAAGAGGATATACCAGGGGAATCCGGGTAAGAAGGATAGCACGATAAGGAAGAATGCAGCGATCCAATAAATTCTAGACTGCCGGGAGAATTGTTTGGTTACATCCGATCCAAAAGATCCATCCGAAACTGCCCGGGTCACGATCAAGCCTGTGGCAGTAGATACGAGGAGAGCGGGGAACTGCGACACCAACCCATCACCAATCGTAAGGGCAATGTAAGTATTCACCGCCGTGGACAGATTCTCGCCATGCAGACTCATCCCGACGATCATTCCTCCGATCATGTTGATTAAGGTGATGAGAATTCCTACCTTTACGTTTCCTGAAACAAACTTCGAAGCTCCATCCATCGCTCCGTAGAAATCCACCTCCCGTTGCAGATCGTTCTTTCTTCTTGTTGCTTCCTCCTCAGAGATGGACCCGGAGTTGTACTCTGCTTCTATAGCCATCTGCTTGCCGGGCAACGCATCGAGGGTGAATCGGGCAGCTACTTCGGCGATACGGGTAGCACCCTTCGTGATCACGATGAACTGAACCGCAATGATGATAATGAAGATGATGAATCCGATTACCAATCCTTCAGCACCTCGGGTCCCAACAACAAAGCTGGCAAAGGCACGAATGAGTTTCCCGTCGAACTTGTGTCCCATAGCTAGGATTAACCGGGTAGAAGAGACATTCAAGGCCAAACCGAAGATCGTAACCACCAATAATAAAGTGGGGAAGACAGAAAAATCCAATGCCCGATGGGAGTAAAGGGTGATGAGTATAATCAACAAGCTCAGCACTAAATTGATGGCCATGAAGGTATCGAGGAGGAAGGTAGGTAAGGGGATGATGAGCATCATTACCACTACAATGACGCCCACTGCGACTAACGCGTCGCTCTTCTGCCTTAGAAACGCATTGGAAACGATCGTTTGTACATCAGCCATTTGCCGTCTTCTCCTTCTGCATGCTGTATACCTGTTTGAGCACTGCTGCTACGGCTTCGTAAAACTTGATAGGGATGACATCTCCTATCTCCACCTCGGTATACAGTGCCCGAGCTAAGGGTTTGTTTTCCACTATGGGGACCCCATGCTCAGTAGCAACTCGCTTGATGTTTTCCGCTATGAGATCCTGCCCCTTTGCCGTTACCATGGGTGCTTCCATCTTCTCGCTCTTATACTCCAAAGCTACCGCGTAATGGGTTGGGTTTGTCACCACCACGTCTGCCTTGGGTACATTCTGGATCATCGTTCTTGTCATCAGCTCTCGCATTCGCTGTCGGAGCCGACTTCGAATCAAAGGGTCTCCTTCATAGGTCTTCCGCTCCTCGATCAATTCTTGTCTCGACATCTTCAAGGATTCTAGATACTGACGTTTCTGAAAGAAATAGTCCACCACAGAAAGGGCGAGGAGCACGATGGAAGACTCCACCATAATGCGAAATGCAAGGGATGCGATTCCTCCGACCGAAGCAAGGAATGGAGCCTTCATCATACTGAGTATCCACCCCATGGATCCTTTAATATTGAAATAAGCAATAATCCCAATTAAGGCGATCTTTAGAATCGACTTTGCCAGGTTGAAGAGAGCTTCGGAAGAGA
Source organism: Spirochaetota bacterium (assembly GCA_026418195.1). Lineage (GTDB taxonomy): Bacteria > Spirochaetota > Spirochaetia > DTKZ01 > DTKZ01 > DTKZ01. Next base: position 19,966 of record JAOABU010000011.1, read on the forward strand.
ACAAAGTACGTTGTAGATACCGGGACACATTGGGGACAATCCGGTTCAGATCGGGAATGATAGGCTTTACTGAGAATAGGAACCCGAACTGCACCACATTACCGAGAATCGCTGCGATAAATCCCATTATGGCAATAGGTGCTAACAAGCGTACAAAGTACTGGAGAAAGGCTGGAAATAGGGATCTATCAAATCCTGCCCCTGAATCACCTGTCTTACGAAAAAAGTAATACACCATCTCTCGCAAGGTTTCCATATAGTAGGAGCCCAGTAGCGCAATAGAGATTACCACTATAAAAAGTACAATGGATGAAGCGAGGTCCTGAGATTTAGCTACCCGACCTTCTTCTCGAGCTTTGCGTAGCTTGTGTTCGGTAGGCTCTTCTGTACGTCCCTCATCTTCTGCGGCAAACCATTGGAGATGAACCTGTCTGAGACGAACCACATTCGGGAGAACCGAACAACCGAATGTAGGTGCTTCGAGTAGTGCATTCATCCTCATTGTGTCTACCTGTTCGGGCTCGCCCATATCCGTTCCACCTCTTGGAAACTGTACTCGATGACGGCGGTAAACAACTCCACTAAAAAGGGTAAGCTGACGAACAGAATCAGAAAGGCTACCCCTATGGAAATGGGAAAACCCATCATCAGGAGATTCATCTGGGGTGCTGCTTTCGCAAATAACCCCAATGTAAGCGAAACGAGAAACAATGCCCCTAGGATGGGAAAGGCAATCACCAGAGATTGTTGAAACAGGTGGGTCATCCCCTGAAATAGGATAGGAAAGAGTTGGTCTTTCCGGATAACTAGATCAATAGCTCGAAAAGCTTTATAGGATTGATACACACCAATCAAAAAAATCTTTTGGAAACCGCCCACTAGAAGAAAAATTAGCATAGCAATAAGGTTTAGGAACTGTCCCATAAGGGGAAGTTCTATCTCTGCCAAAGGATCGAAGACTTCGGATGCACCAAACCCCATTTGAAAGGCATAGTACTGGCCAGCTAGTTGGAAACCCGAATAGATCATGGAAAGGAAGAAACCAACCAGGATGCCCACAAAGGCTTCACCTACGAGAAGGAGGACATACTGGAGCACAAAGGAAGGGATGGGATAACCTGACGCTGCTACAGATGGAAACAGGAGCATGCTTACCAAAAAGGCTAAAGCGATTTTGGCAATTTCTGGAATCGCATCAGAAGACAGGAGGGGAGCGGTTTGGATCAGCGCGAATACCCGAGCAAAAATCAAGAAAAATAGAGGTGCGTTCCTAGCCAATTCCCCTACCGTCATCTTCTCGCTCCCCTTTCTACCGTACCATGGCAGGAATCTGTTGAAACAATTGAATCGTGTATTGAGCCAAGCTAGCAAACATCCAGGGTCCAAAAAACACCAAGGCTAGTAGAATGGCAGCGATCTTTGGTACGAAGGTCAACGTTTGTTCCTGAATCGATGTCGTTGCTTGAAGAACAGAAACAATGAGCCCTACGACAAGACCGATCAGAAGAATCGGAGCTGACAGTATCAGGATCTGGAAGATTCCACTTCTAAGCAGGTATACCGCGTACCCAATACTCATCTTGTGCCTCCTTTATCCGAAACTTCGGATGAGTTGTTCGGTCAACAATCCCCATCCATCCACAAGAACAAAGAGAATCAATTTGAAAGGCATGGAGATCATGACGGGAGGGAGCATGATCATTCCCATGGACATCAAAGCAGATGCCACCACCATATCAATGATAATGAAGGGAATAAAGAGAAGAATTCCTATCTTAAATGCCACAGTCATTTCATGAAGGATGAACGCAGGAATCAGTACATAGGTAGGAACCTCGGACAGGTTGTTGGGTCTAGGCCGGTTGGAAAGCCGCATGAATAATCGAATATTGTCGGGGTTTGTTCGCATCTGCCGGTACATAAACAACCGTAACGGGCTTTCCATGTTCCTATACGCTTGTTCAAGCCCGATTTCACCCCGCGAAAAAGGAGCGTATCCTGTAGTGTACATTTCGTTTAAGGTAGGCCACATAATGAAAAGGGTTAGGAATAGAGCGATTCCCATTAAAACTTGGTTCGGGGGAACTTGTTGAAGGGATAACGCCCGTTTGACAAAGTCGAACACAATTGCCACCCTCAGGAAGGATGTCATGAGGATCACCAGGGAAGGCGCCAAACTCAATACGGCTAAAACCAGGAGAAGTTGCAAGGAAAAAGCTACCTCCTGATTCGAGTTTGGCTGTCGAATCGTAAGATCCACAAAAGGTATATTGAAGGTCTGATTCTGTTGGTTACGGGCAACTTGTGCTTCAACAGGTAGGCTTGATAGAACAAAAAGCCCTAGTACTATCCCCAACAAGAAAATCGGTCTTGGCATCGTTCCCCTCCCAAAAAACGTAGCCTTCAGTGCAATTTACTCAATCGTTCTCTCTGTTTTCGTATAAACTCAAGGGACTCATCACCCGGAGTCTCCTTCTTCCCAGAGCTGTTGAATCCCATGCCCGCTCCTCCATCCGGCTTGCGATGAAAGTACTGTCTAACCAGATCAATGAACCGATTAGGATGCCTTCCAGGTGGCAACTCCGAAACTTTCAATCGGATTGCATCGATTGTTTCCTTATCCTTCAATTCAAGGATAAGCTGAATCGAGCTTTCTGCTGTGCCAATCAACACTACGTGTTCTCCCACTTCCACTAAATGTAATTGCTTGTTTCCTGAAAGAGCTTTACTTTCTAACAGGCGAATGATCTCTAACCCTGTTTCCCGGGGTGAAGATAGTTTCTTCAAATAATGGAAAAACCCATACACCAGGGCTAGGACGAAACCCAGAATCAAGAGCATCCGGAGGAAATCCCAAATCCCAAAGGAAGTAATGGTTCGATCCTCTAGAGCCACAGGCCCTTGATTTTCCGAGAATACTAGTTCTTTTTCATTGGGAGTATTCTGAGGTGCGCTCTTTTTTGTTTCTTGAGCCACTACCACACTGGATAGCAGACACACTGCTATCAGAATACTAAATAGATTCGTTCGTTTCAGGTTCCCCTCCCTTTCACCTGGAAACTCACGGAGATGTAGAAATAGTTATGTCAAATCTTTCATCCTCTCCATGGGTGACACAATTTCCGTTACTCGCACTCCAAAGTTTTCGTCGATAACTACTACCTCTCCCTTCGCAATCAACTTGTGGTTTACAAGTATATCCACAGGTTCTCCGGCTAATTTGTCCAATTCGATAATAGTCCCCTCACCCATCCCCAGAATTTCTTTGATCAACTTCTTGGTTCGTCCGAGTTCCACCGTCATTTCCATGTAAACATCCATCAGCAAGCTGATGTTTCCGTGTTCTGCGGGCGGTGGACCGGGTTGCAAACTTGGGAACTGTACCGGTTGTACATTCGGGGGTGTCATCGGAGGGGTACTTCCAAAAGGCATTCCTGGGAACGGAGCAGCCACCCCACTCACAGGAGCTCCCTGAAAACCTCCCATAGAAGGACCCATCGAGGGCTGAGCAAACCCTGCACTCTGACCCATTGTAGGGCTTGTTTTGGGAGATACCGAAGGAGAAGCAGTCGTTGCCTTCGAAAGGATGGTAATCACCTGCTCTGGAGTAAACACTTCCAGCATGTCCGCAGGCATTTCCCCTTCTATCATAATTGGATACGTGACAATCACCAGTGTATTGGAAGAAATCGAAAGCGCGTCTTTGGGGATTCGAGTTGCTGTCGGAGGTTCCGTCAATACGGTTGAACGCAACGAATCACCCAAGGCCGTAAGAACCGGCCCGGAGATCTGACCAATAGCCTCTTGTAAAGCGGAAAGAGCTGCTTCATTCAGTTCGATGCCCTGTTGTCCCATCATGAGTCCCGCAATTGTAACGGCTAGACTTTCTGGAAGAATGTACAGGTGTTCTCCTGACAATCCTTCTGAAAAAGGCATAGAAATCTGTACGACCTGATCTTCCAGAGCTTGAAGTAATTTCTCCCTTTGTAGCACATCTACCTTAATGGGACCATAATTAGCCGTTTTAGTAACCAGCATGGAAAGGTTAGAAGCTTGGGATCCGATTGTTTTCTGGAGAAGTCCCTCGAATTGACTCCGTTGTGCAGGTGTTATCCCTACCGCTGCTGAAGGCGATGGTCCTTTTGCTCCTAGATCAAAGGATGCGGATCCTTGCAACAACGCATCTATTTCATCTTGTGTCAACGATCCATCACTCATACTACTCTTCCCCCTCTGCCGTCAGCTCTTCAAACTCTTCCTCTTCTGCTTCCTCAAGCTTCTTGATGATCTGTACGGCTAATTTTTTTCCAACTACTCCGGGTTTGCAGAGGAACTTTGGTTGATTCCCAATTTTCAACACCATAGGATCGGTCGCTCGCACATTGGGAAGTCGAACCACATCCCCTACTGAAAGGGCAAGCACTTCCCGTACGGTCAGTTGCATGCTTCCCACTTCCGCCACCACTGTAACTTCCACCGTGGATAAGCGTTCTCGCAGGATATTGAGGTTTTCCGTTGTTGCACCCCTACGGACAGAGGAATACCAGTATTGTGCCGATAATTTGGAGATGATGGGTTCGATGGTAAGGTACGGAATACAAAAGTTCATCATCCCTTCCACATCCCCTACCTTTGTTTCTAAAGTTACCAGCACTACCATTTCAGTAGGAGGAACGATTTGGGCAAACTGTGGGTTAGTTTCGATCTGCCCTAATCGAGGGCGAAGATCGATCACTTGGCTCCAAGCTTCTCGCATGTTACCCAAGACCCGAACGATGATTCCTTCCATGACCGATTGTTCAATGTCGGTGAGATCTCGGGTGACTTTTGCACTCTCCCCTTTTCCACCAAACAGTCGATCGATAATGGAAAAAGTGATGGCTGGATCAATTTCCAGAATGGCGGATCCTTTCAACGGATCCATATTGATTACTGCTAGTGTAGTGGGATTGGGGATGGACCGAATGAACTCTTCGTAGGTTAACTGATCTACCGATGCTACGTGAACCTGTACCAAACTCCGAAGCTGTGCGCTGAGGGATGTGGTGGTGAGTCGTGCAAAGGTTTCATGCATAATGGAGACGGTCCTAATCTGTTCTTTAGAGAACTTATCGGGTCTCTTGAAATCGTAGATCTTGATCTTCCGCTGTTCTGCTGGCTTGGGTACTTCTTCTGCTTCGACGTCTCCTGCAGAAATAGCGGTAAGTAACTGATCTATTTCATCCTGAGACAGGACCTCTGTCATCCTCTTTCACCCCTCCCTTACTCCCTCTTATATATATTACATATTTTGGCTCAAAATTCAATCACGGTAAAGGTATCGAAGATTACCTTCTGGATCTTCCCGCTAGTCATGATATCATTGATCCGCTCTCGAAGTTCCAATTTTAAATTCTCCTCGTTTGTAGGCCTCAGCTCATCGATTTTTTTCGAAGTAAAGAAACGCCGGATAATATCTCGAATCTGGGGAGTACGGGCAATCAGTTCAGCTTGCATCGCTTTGTCTCCCTGTTTGTACCCGATCCGGACATCCACGATAATCGTATGGGGTACATCATCTGCGGTTCGTCCTCGGATCTCTCCCACATTCGAGTACCAGTCATAAATAGGTTCTTTTCCTTCATATTCCTTTGAAGTGGGCTGCTGAGTCACCGAAGGAGATCCCACTCCCATGATCCGAACGGTGATCACCACTACCGTGACAATAAAAAGAATGGCGCCTAACGCTAAGGCTACCCACTTCAGGATCTGAATTACAATGGCGGGAAGGAATCCTACTTTTTTTGCCGCCTGTACCGGTTCACCTGCAGCGCCTCCCTCGCCTTCGTTTTCGAACATATCATCTGACATAGGTTCTCCTTTCCCTAGGGATTATAGATGTCCCTCCGATAGTATAATGATATCGATCCTGCGGTTGTAAGCCCTTCCTTCAGGAGTATCTTCCTTTGCTAAGGGAACCGTGTCGGCGAAACCAGCTACCTGGAATTGTCGCTCGTTCACTCCATACTCCACCAGACGATGGAGAACATTGATCGCTCGTGCAGCGGAAAGCTCCCAATTGCTCTTCCATGGGGGTCCTGTTGGAGTGCTGTCTGTATGTCCTTCGATTCTGACCTTTTTATCCCTCAATTCCTCCGATGTAAGCAGATCGGCCAAACGAGTCAAGGTTGGACGAGCCTCCTCCATTCGGGGCTCAGCACTACCAGGATCGAAGTACGCATCTGCGGCCAGAGAAATCACCAATCCCCGTTCATCCTCTTTGATTCGAACTTTCTTCGTTTTCAATTCGGGTTGGAACTCCGATATAGCCCGTTTCCTTGCGCGGTCCAGAGCCCTTCCCCTGTCTACTGAAGGGAGCGATTCAATAGTATTACCCAACTCTGCTAGTTTTCCTGCCTGCAGAGTATTCCCTCCTGTCAATAATCCCAACCCCTGGAAAGCTGCTAGCACGATCCTCATCTGAGTTACGTCCACTTCGGAAATGTTGAACATCATGATAAAAAAGGTTAGAAGAAGAGAGGTCATGTCCCCATAGGTGACCATCCAATCCGGGGTACCTTCAGGACACTTTTGCTTCTTCTTCAACTCTGCCATACGATTCCTCTACTCCTTCCCCGATTCCTGCTTCAAGGATTCTCGCTGCGCTGGCGGTAAGAAAGCAATCAACTTTTCCAGCAATATTCGAGGGTTATCCCCAGACTGAATGGATAGAATCCCCTCGATGATAATCTCCTTTGTTAATGTCTCCATCTTGTCTCGGTCGCCAAGTTTTGCACCGATGGGTATAAATATAAGGTTTGCCATGATAGCTCCGTACAGGGTAGTGATAAGGGCGACCGCCATTCCTTGCCCAATGGAAGATTTATCTTCCAACTTCGCTAGCATTGCTACCAACCCGATGAGGGTACCGATCATCCCGAACGCAGGGGCCAACTTTCCCCAATCCTCGAATATCTTGATAGCGGTGGCATGCCTCTCCTGGATTTGGTTTAATTCGTTATAGAGAATGCTCTTGATGATTTCTGGATCCGTACCATCCACCACAAGTTGAACCCCCTTCCGCATGAACTCGTCGTCCAACTCTTGAAGATTGTCCTCCAGCGCTAGAAGCCCTTCACGTCTGGCCCGCTCCGAAAACTCGACTAAGATGCGGATGATCCGCTCTAGTTCGAGTTTGGGTACTCTAGTGGTGATGGCAGCATACTTTACCGAAGCCAACACCCTGGAAAGGGGATTCGCGACCATGAGAGCCGCAAAGGAGCCACCAATGGTGATCATGACTGAAGCAGCGTCCCAGTAGATCATGGGGGACGCCCCCCCGAGGAGGATACCGAGTATGATGAAGATGAATCCAGCAACCAATCCACCTATCGTTGCAATGTCCATGGCGCCCTACTCCTCATTCTTGAAACAACCGATCATCCGTCTGTACTCCACGATTTCCTTAAAAAGAGACTGGTAGTCCTCCTTGACTACCAGTCTCTTTCCCGAGAGCATGATGAGGGTTGTATCAGGATTTTCCTCGATGTATTCGATCTGATGAGGGTTTACATAGTAAACCTTCCCATCCAATCTGGTAACTCTAATCATTCATCCCTATCCTACCCCTCTTACCTCTTGAGTGTTAAGAGTTCTTGCAGCATCTGATCCGATGTCTGAATCGTTCGAGAGCTAGCTTGGAACCCTCTCTGGGTTACAATCATATCCGTGAATTGTTCTGCTAAGTCCACATTGCTCATTTCCAACGCACCGGCTATGATCTTTCCCTTTCCTGCAATTCCCGAAGGGGATACGTTGGGTTCTCCGGAGTTATTCGTTACGGCATAGGTATTATCACCGGCTTTCTCCAACCCACTGGGATTGATAAAACTAGCCAGGGCAATTTGACCGAGTTCCCGGTTGTTCCCATTGGAAAACACACCAGTGATAACACCAGATTGGTCTATTTTAAAGCTCTCCAAGTATCCCATCCCATACCCATCCTGTTTAAAGGCTTTGGTGGAACTCTTCTCGGCGAATTGGGTAACGGTGTTCGTTACACTTCCCACGGTTCCCAAGTTCAAATTGAAGGTCTGCCGCACAGGTCCCCCTCCGGCTGGAGGAGTAGCACCTACCACATCAAACCCCACCTGGACCTGCAATGCGCCCTCTGTTAGTCGATCCCCCGCAGCATCTTCCACTGCCAGAAGAGTGCCCAGATTGCTGAACTCCACGATAAACGTATTGGCATTATTGTTTCCGGGAGCTCCTAGTTCTACCTGTGTGTTGGTATTTCCCACCTGCGGATCCACAGTAACTGTCGCATTCCACCGGTTAGGTTCTCCTGCTCTTCGGGTAAAATCTACCCGAAGGGTATGCACGTTTCCGAAGGAATCGTAGATGTCGAAACTCATTGTCCATGTTCCTTCTCGAATCGTTTCAGGACCTGCACCAGCTGGTATTTCCGGAGTCCTCTTGTCCAGGTTACATGCCAGAAATACTTGCTGTGTAGCCTTTGCAGGATCTTTCCCACCCACAGGAATCCTCAAATCTCCAATGGCTGCGGAGGTGTTAATGAAGGTTCTGCCTCCTTCCTCCTGGGCCTGCCATCCTTGCACCCTCATCCCATTGGCGGGATTCACCAGATGACCATTTTCGTCCAGCCCAAAGGCACCTGCTCGGGTATACAAGTGTTTATTTCCTGTACGAAGAATGAAGAACCCATCCCCTTGTATGGCCAGATCTGTCATTACACCGGTAGTCTGTAACGACCCCTGGGAATGGATTGTATCAATGGCTGCTATGTTCATCCCCAATCCAACCTGCTTTGGATTGACTCCTCCCAACTCATCTGTAGGTCGGGCAGCTCCAGCCATACTTTGAGAAATCAGATCTTGAAAGTTTACCCTCCCTTTCTTGAAACCAACGGTGTTCACATTGGCAATATTGTTTCCTAAAACATCCATCCGAACCTGATGGTTCTGAAGACCTGAAACACCCGCATACAAGGATCGCATCATACCGGCTTAACCTCCCTCACTCCATCACGCGTTTCACTGCGCTGTAATCGTAGTACCGATTGTTTACCAAGAGCTGCGGTGATTCCCCCCCCAGAACCTCTCGCACCGTCCCACGAACTAAGGATTCTCCATCTGCAATTTCCACCGTTCTTCCCAGCAAGCCAACAGCTTGACTGGTTGCAATAAGTCTGGCTACCGATGAAAACTCCTTGTTCAAGTTTGTGATCTGTTCCAAGGCGGTAAACTGTGCCATCTGTGCAATGAACTCCCTATCCTCCATCGGCTGGGTAGGATCTTGATGGGAAAGCTGAGTAACGAGAAGTTTCAAGAAATCGTCCTTATCCAGGGTACGCTTCACCCCTCGACTCTCCTGCAGATTTCGATTGATTCCCTCCACTCGCCTGGTAAGATCCATAAGATCCGAACCCGTTATTGCAGACAAATCCATACGATTCCCTTCCTTCTTTTATGCGTAGTAATCGATTAAACGCTGCATATCCATCCAAGCAGCCCTGTCTACCGAAGGAACCTGCTCAGCCATTCGGGAAGCTTTTGCTTCGAGGAACTGAATCCTTTCCTGCTCTGCCTCCCTGTGATGGGAATCGCTACCCACCGATACCTCCATCTGGGACATCTCAAATCCTTGCTCCCGGAAAGCTTGAGCTAAATCCCCTTTGTTCTGTTCGAACAGTTCCTTCACAGTAGAATTTTCGACAGTAATGTGGCCTTCAATTAGTCGATCCTGAAGATGCAGCCGAATCCGCACTTCCCCCAATTGTTCAGGTTTCAGAACAAGCCGGATTTCTCCATCCTCCTGATTTTTTAGGAATAGCTGAGCCTGCTGCACGATCTGAGGATTGGCTTTTTCCTGCAGCTGTTGTAATAGGGTTTCACGGACTATTCCGTTCGATCCCGTAGAAGTGCTCTGCTGTTTGATTTTTTCATAGTCTACTGATACGTCCAAGCGAATTGCGAAAGGTGGGAAATTCGATTCAACCTTTCCTTTCTCACCTTCGGGAAGGGGTTTCCCCTCGGGCAGAAGGGTTGGAACAATCTTTCCTATTTCCTTCTTCCCTCGAGCTTTTTCTGGGTCTACTTCCTTTACGCTTAAACCGCTTCGACTAGAAATCGTGCTCTTCCCCTCCCCGGGCGAATGGAAAACGGGTATCCCTGGATCCTTTAAGCTCCCTTCCTTCCTCGATTGTTTTTCTGTCATATCGGTAGAGGGTTTTCGGCTTTTACCACCTCCCTGAACGAGGATACCCTTGTCCACTTGGGTTAGGCTTTCCTTTGATGCACGTTCTTTCACCTTTCCTTCCCCGTTTTGAGGAATGGATGGCTTTCCTTCACGCATTTCTGTATAAACCTTTCCTGCGTGAAGGGTTCGAAGCTTCATAGAATCCAGCTTAGGATTACCTGGCGAAGAGGAATCCCTTTGATGCACGAGACCATTCGGTTCTCCACGGCTCAGATTAGAGAGAAGCCGCTCACTTCCATGGGAAAAGGGATAGGTTCCCGGGGCTAACAGCGTTTCCCCGCTTTGACCTTTACCATCCTTAACCTTTGTGAGACCGGTGGCAGAAAAGGACCTCAACAGTTCTGCGAACCCGGTGAGATACTCCGATAAAGGTCGGGTTTTTCTCTTTCCCTTTAGCGTACCCCCTACACCTCCGAGGGCTTTTGATTCTATGCCTTCCCCTCGTGGCGCCAAGTTCATTCGCTCCTCCTTAGAGTCATCTTTCGTTGAATTGTAGCGGCTCGCTCTGCAGGCATGAGGGACAACCAGAAGGCTACTACCGATTCTTCTCCTGCATTTCGAGCTAACTCTTCCACCATCCGTAGATGTTCAATCATATCCTGATCATCCATCTTCAGTAGAATTGCCACGGCTTGAGCAGGAGGCATTCCCGTTAGGTATTTTGCATTCTGCTCTAGGTTGGCTCTTTTATTTTCGTACGATCTGACTCGTTGGTTGAAGGATTTTTCCTGGTCCTGCAAGGCCTTCCGTTGTTCTTCTAATTCAGCTAACTTCTGATGAATTTCTTTCTCTTTGGCTTTAAGGGATTCTTCATACCGTCTGAGTTCTTCGGATTGTAGATCCAGAGCTTCCTTCAATTTCCCTAACCTCTCAATCTCCAATAGGTTTATCGTATCGGTTTCCGGCAATCTCGCAGGAGGTTGGATTCCCATTAACCGTAGAATGGGAGCCGCTGCATGCTTTACATCCAGAATACCAAGGTAATCGAACCAAAGGGCTCCTCCGATGGTAAGTACTAAGATGAGAAGAACTAGGACTATAATACGGGGTGCTGCTCCTACTTTCCCATAGAGAGCCATCGATTACTCCCTCCCCTCATCCATTTTCGCTTGAAGAACGAATCGATCGGCTATTTCGTCCATCCTATTAAACTCTTCATTCCATTGTTCATCGTAGTACTCCTCCGCTTTCCTCTCTTTCAACTTTTCCAGCACTTTACGGTCCCTAGAAGCGGATAGGTACTGTTCCTGCTTTTTCTTCCGTTCAATTTCTGCGATAGTTAACCGTTCCTGTGTTAAATGAAGATCTCTTTCCAACCACATTCTGTATGCATTGCGAGCTTGCAAGTCAGAAAAATCGTACAAGATCCCTCCGATGGAACAGGCAGTATTCGCCTGAAGTTCTCTCTTCACGTCCTGTATGTGCCCTTGAAGGGTAACACAGGTTGCCACGGCTTTAGCGAGTTCCAGTTCCGCTGTCTTCTCCCGATACGTTCGAATACGGAGAAACGGTTCCAGTCTGAAACTAAATCTCCTCATTCTCGGCCTCCGCGCTTCCTATACTCCCTTCCAACGAAGCAGCGATCTCCAACAGCCTTCTGCGGGTTTCCTGAAGTGGCGCCTTTTCATCAATACGTTGTATTAAGAAATCCCGTATAACAGGCATGAGTTTGATGGAACTGTCAATCTCCGGATTCGTGCCTCGAACATAGGCACCCACATTGATGAGATCCTCTGCCTCGGTATAAACGGCCAATAATCGTCGAAGGATAGAAGAAGCTCGAGCTACATCCGGAGGAACGACTTTTATGGCCAATCGGGAAACAGAACCTAATATATCCACTGCGGGATATTGGGACTTTTGAGCCAATTTCCTGCTGAGATAGAGGTGACCATCCAGGGTTCCTCGAACGGTATCTGCAATCGGCTCGTCCATATCGTCTCCTTCCACCAGGATCGTGTAGAAGCCCGTTATGGTCCCCCGATCGGAAGTTCCACATCGCTCCAGTAGCTTGGGGATATTCGCAAATACTGAAGGGGTATATCCTCGGGTTGCAGGGGGCTCTCCCAAGGCTAAACCAATCTCTCGCTGAGCTCTAGCAAAGCGCGTGATGGAGTCAAAAAGGAGCATCACATCCTTCCCTTGATCCCGAAAATACTCGGCTATGGCTGTAGCGGTATAGGCTCCTCTCAACCTGGCTAAGGGAGGAGTATCCGAAGTAGACACAACAATCACTGACCGGCTAAGTCCTTCATGTCCAAGATCATGCTCGATGAACTCTCGCACTTCTCTGCCCCGCTCACCAATGAGGGCGATCACATTCACATCGGCCCGGGTATTCCGAGCTATCATCCCCAACAGGGTAGACTTTCCCACTCCACTACCTGAAAATATTCCCAATCGTTGTCCCTTTCCCACGGCTACAAACCCATCGATCGCCCGTACCCCTGTTTCGATTTGTTCATGGATAGGTTTCCGAGACAACACATGGGGAGGGGTACGGTGAATGGGATAGAAACTATCGGCTCCTATCTCTCCTTTTCCATCGATGGGCTTCCCGAGAGAGTTCAATTCCCTTCCCAACAATTTCTCTGTAACTGGCACCCGAAGGGGTTCCCCTTCGGCAACCACCCTGGAACCCACCTCGATCCCTTCTAAATCCTCGTAACACATCAGTTGTACATGGTTGCCTCGAAGACCTATCACTTCGGCTGGGCGATACCCACCCTCAGATTTCACCTGAATCCGACAGAGTTCGCCAATTACGGCCATAGGTCCCTGTGCCTCCACAAGGTAACCCCGCACTTGTTCTATCCTGCCGGAGCAAAGAATGGGATCCAGATTCTCTAAGACCGCCTGGTACTTCTCGAACATCCATTACCCCCCTTCATCTGTAGCCAGGGGTTTTTTAGGAATGGGTGCTATCTGTAAAATGCGATCTTCGATTTCCTGCAGTTGGGTGGCGATGCGAGCATCGATCTCACCAAAATCGGTTTCTATGATACAGCCACCGGGATCAACCGATGTATCCTCCAACACTGTGATGCTTTTGACATTTTCGATCATGTCCACAATTTCCTTGGCATGCTCGGTAACGAGGTTCAAGTCTCTTAAATTGACCCGTATGGTAACATCACTCTTGCTCTTCAGTTTCCGTAAGGCTTGCAACACGTTATTCATTACGATGTTCTTTTGATTCTCGGAAATCACCTTCACGACTTTGCGAGCGATCTGGAGGATCAGGTGTACGATCTGAGCTTCCGATTGGGTGATGATCTCGTTTCTTTTCTCTATCGCTTTTGTAAGTACCACGTGAAGACGTTCGATTACCCGCTCCGCTTCTGCTTTTCCCGCCTTCCAACCTTCCTCCCTCCCTTCCTCCATCGCCTTCTTGCGAATTTCCCCTTCTTCTGCTGCGGCTCGTAGTCTTGCTTCGGTTAGGATCTCTTCCGCTTTTCGTTGGGCATTCTCAAGAATCCGTTGGGTTTCCTCCTCCGCTTGTCTACGAAGAAGAGCTGCTTCCTCGCTCTTCTTTTGCAGGATCTCGAAAGCTCTCTGTTCCGCTTCCTTTACAATCCTTTCTGCTTCTGCCTTAGCAGAAGCAATCATAGCTTCCTTCTCTTTCTCCCAGTTAGCTCGGAACAGTTCTGCTTCCCTGCGTAACTCGTCAGCTGTTGGGCCCGTATACTCTTCCGCAGGAATTTCTTCCAATTCCTCCGCTTGGGACGGAAATAATTCCGGCGGTTTGATCAGCACCCGCTCCTTCCCCTGCACGATCTCATGAGGACGGAATACATTCTTGGCCAAGGGCAATTCCTCCCGCTATACCACTAATTCGTCTTCCCCACCACGGGCAACCACGATCTCGCCCTGTTCTTCCAATTTTCGAATGATGGCAACGATTTTCTGTTGGGCTTCCTCCACATCCTTCATGCGGATAGGTCCCATGTATTCCATGTCCTCTTTTAAAAGAGTGGCTGCCCGTTTGGACATGTTCCGAAAGATTTTGTCTTGAACCTCAGAGTCTACCGCTTTCAATGCTTTGGCGAGTTCTGCCGTATCTACTTCCCTTAAGACCTTCTGAATGGCCCGATCGTCCAGCATGACAATGTCTTCAAACACGAACATTCGTTTCTTGATCTCTTCCGCCAGTTCAGGATCTTCTTCCTCGAGGGATTCGATGATAGATTTTTCAGTCGAACGATCTACCAAGTTTAGAATATCCACGATGCTCTCCACTCCACCTGCTGACGTGTAGTCTTCTGAGGAAAGTGTAGAGAGTTTCTTCTCCAGTACCCGTTCCACTTCCCGCAGTACCTCTGGGGATGTTCGGTCCATCGTAGCTATCCGTTTTGCCACATCCGATTGAATCTCATGGGGTAGACTGGATAGGATGATGGAAGCTTTCTGAGGTTCCAGATAGGCGAGAATCAAGGCAATGGTCTGCGGATGTTCCTGCTGGATGAAGTTCAATAGATGGGTAGGATCTGTTCTTCGGATGAAATCGAAAGGCCGAACTTGAAGGCTAGAGGTAAGTCGGTTGATGATATCTACTGCCTTCTGGGAACCTAACGCTTTTTCCAGCAATTCCCTGGCATAGTCGATTCCACCGGTAGTGATGAAATCCTGCGCCATCATCAGTTCTTGGAACTCGGCTAGTACTTTGTCCCGATCTTCTGCATCGATAGTCTCCAGTCGGGCGATTTCGAAGGTTAGCGTTTCGATCTCGTCCTCCCGGAGATGTTTGAAAATTTCAGCGGAGACTTCAGAACCGACGGTTACCAAAAAAATGGCCGCCTTCTGTCTACCGGTGAGTTCCTTCTTATGAGTAGTTGCCCCTTTCTTTGCCGCCGCAGCTGCGGGAGCAGCGGCGCTCCCTCCTGTAGCAGGTTTCTTAGCCATGACTTACTCCTCCATTAACCAGGTACGAATAAGCTGGGCTACATCTTCCGGGTGTTCCCTTGCCATGTTGATGGCGTTCTCCTGAAGCTCCAGTCGTGCCCGCTCTTCCACAGACATCTCTACCTCGGCGCCCTCTTCCTCCGCTGCTCGTAGGGCTGCCTCCCGCATGGCTTGATGCTGTCGAGCTAGTTCTTCTTCCCGCAAACGCCTTCTCCGTTCCAATTCTCGAGAGATCAACCTAAACACGATGAAGGAAACCAGAAGAATCGCTACCGAGAGCATAATGTACAGAATTGTACGTTGCAGCTGTAGTTTCGCCCGGTATTCCCTGTCTTCCTTCTGGTGCTGTGCAGTACGATCGAACATCACATTCTGCACAGTAACGGAATCACCCCGCTCACGGTTGTATCCAATGGCATGTTCTATAAGGGCTTTTGCCTTTGCAATATCCGATTCCGTCAAGGGAACATACTCCCGCTCGATGCTCCCATCTTTTCTAAGAATAGCCTCGCCCTTATCATTGTACTTCCATTTCCAAACTCCGTCGATGGCCACCGCACACGTAACCCGTCGAATTTCCCAGGGTGCTTTTTCCTCCTGAATCTTACGGGTATTTACAACTTCGTTCTGGATTACCGAGTTCTTAGAGTACCTTCCCACCATATTCTGTAGGTCTTTGTAGGCTGGTGGAGTTTGACCTTCCTGTCCGGGAGGTCCTTCTGGATTGAATCCAGTGCCTTCGAACTTCTCCTCGGTTACCTCTTTCGAAAGGGTGATGGAAAGGGTCTTCGAGCCCTCCATGGCAGACTCGTCGTAAGGAGTCTTCGGGTTATCCGGATTGATCACAATAGGAAAGTGCTCCTCTGTGTCTATCTTTTTCTTACTGGTGTCAAGGGTAATATCGAGATTGATGATCTGTACCCTGTCCTCCCCATAGATCTGCCGAAGAGCGGCAAGGATAGACTTCTTATACTGTGCCTCTAGCTCCCGAGTAGTCTTCATCTCCCGTTTGGCCAGTTCCAATCGATCCACATCGGCAAGCCCCGAAAAATCGTTCAACACCAAACCGCTCTGATCAGTAATGGTGATGTTCTCGGGTTTCAACCCCTCCACGGCATACTGCACTAAACGAACGATTCCTTCGATCTTTTTTCGATTTTGAGTGATATCAGATCCAGGTTTGGGAGTAATAATGATAGAGGCGGTAACGGGATGGCGATCCTCTGCAAAGAGCTTGTCTTCTGGCATCACGATAGTAACACTGGCAGCATCCACATCATCCAATGCTGTTATATGCTGCTCCAGGCTCCTTGTAATGGCCCTTCGAAGATTCACGTTCCGCTCGAAATCAGTGATGGTCCACCGCTCCACATCAAAGATCTGCCATGGATCCGTTCCTTTGGGAATCAGGTTCTCTCGGGCAAGGATGGCCCTGAGTCTCTTAGCCGTCTTCTCATCGGGGACCAGGATCCGTTGATCTGAGGTAAGTTCGTACCGGACTCCTTCCTGATCCAGGCGCTGGGTGATACGCGCCATTTCCTGTTCGTTGGGAATGCTTCGATACAGAAGAGGAACCATGGAGGGAGCGCTGCTTAGTGCGGCCAGCAACACCACTCCTCCAATAACCCCCACTAAAACCCCAATAAAAATAAGCTTCTGTGTGACCGTCCATTTCTTCCAGACGGTAGTGATCCGTTCAAGGATCTGTGTCAACCATGGATTCATGTCCCCCTCCCCATGACACGAAGTGTTTTATGCCCAATACCTCCTCGCGATTAGCGAGCGGTAATAATATCCCTGTACGCACGGATAACCCGATCTACCACTGATTTCGTTATATTCAATGCCATATTCGCCTCGGCTAAGGCGATAGTAACATCATGGACATCTACTGAATCGGGATCCGTAACTAGTCTTCTGGAAAGTTCGTCACTCTTCAGTTGTAGTTGGTTTACCGTATTCAATTCATCCATCACCATTCCTTTGAAATCCTTTGGCTTCGTGGAAGGTGGTGATCCCTTCGAGCCCTTCAAATGGCGAGGATCAGAGGTTTGTAAGAAAATCTTATGCCCAATGGCATCCTTGCTTGAAATTCTAGGGTCCATCTAGTTACCTACCTATTTCCAACGCTTTTAAAAACATACTCCGGGAGCCATTGATCACTGCCACGTTCGCTTCATACGAACGGGAAGCAGCGATCATGTCCACCATCTCAGTGACTATATTCACGTTTGGGTATTCTACATACCCGGCCCTGGGTCCTGATTTGATGGCATCGGGATGTGTGGGATCATAGACTAACCGAGGCGGATCCGCGTAATCCTTCTCGATCTTCACTACTCGAACTCCTTTCCCAACCTCGTTCTCCAATGCTTTGGGGAGGAAGACACTCTTCCAGTACGGTTGATCCACTCGAGAACGAAAAATGACCCTGCTTCGGCGAAAGGGTCCTCCATCGGTAGTTCGGGTCGTATTGGCATTCGCGATGTTATCCGAAATCACATCCAGACGGAGCCGTTGAGCAGTCAATCCAGATGCGGCAATGTTAATCGAAGAATACAATCCCATACCTCACCCCCTACCGTAGTACAAGGTTCACCTGATTGTAATAACTCGCAACAACTTGGCTCATTAACTGGTACTGAAGCTGGTTATGCATAGCGTTCATCGTCTCCTGCTCAATGTCCACATTGTTCCCGTTATTCTTTGAAGTTGTAAGGAAATCCAGGACTTTCCTCGGACGCACCGTTCGGTAGTCCACAGGCCGCTCAAAAGGAATATGCCTTGGATCCTTTAAGAAGGGTTGAAGGTGTTTCGAAGGGATCTCTGATGCCAAAGCGGCTTTCAAGGAGGACTCAAAATTCACCACAGACCGTTTGAAGTGAGGTGTATCGGAGTTGGCAATGTTGTTGGCAATTACATCCCTCCGATAGAGGCTCACATCCATCTCCCGATGCAGAATATCCAAAGTTTTCCTAAAACTATTTCCCGTAAGCGTAGTCAATCCGAACATCTGTCTTTCCCCCTAGTTCTATCCTCGACGGGATTTCCTCCATACCTTAAGGTTTCACAGGATGTACCTGCTTAAATCTTGGTTCTCCATCACGTTCCGTAGCCGCTCGTTCACATACTCTGCAGTGATGGGAATCTTTTGTCCCTTCAATTCTGGTGCGTGGAAGGACACCTCCTCCAAGACGAGTTCCATGATGGTGTGAAGTCTTCGGGCGCCAATATTCTCTGTCCTTGCGTTCACCTCGGCTGCAATTTCGGCGATTCGCTGGATCGCCGAATCCTCGAACTCTACTTCCACACCTTCGGTTTTCAATAACGCTGTGTATTGCTTAGTCAATGCATTCTGCGGTTGGGTTAGGATTCGAACAAAATCGTCCTTTGTAAGCGGATCTAGTTCCACCCGGATGGGGAATCTGCCCTGTAGTTCTGGAATCAGATCGCTAGGCTTGGAAATATGGAAAGCTCCAGCAGCAATGAAGAGAATATGGGAGGTATCGATGATCCCATACTTCGTGTTTACCTTACTCCCTTCTACGATAGGTAGAATATCCCGCTGAACTCCTTCTCGGGAGACATCGGGTCCCATGCGATTCCCTTTCGAAGCAATCTTGTCTATCTCATCGATAAAGATAATACCCATCTGTTCTACTCGTTCGCGGGCAATTTCTGCCACCCGATCCGTATCGATCAATTTTTCCATCTCTTCATTCAAAAGGATCTCCCGGGCTTGTTTTACCGTTACTCTCCGTTTTTTCTTTTTCCCTCCAAAAAGGGACCCTAGACTACCGAGATTCAGGTCCATTGATTCGAATCCCGCCCCTGAAAAGATCTCGATAGCAGGAAAAGCAGATTGGGTTACCTGAATCTCTACCTGCTTCTCGTCCAATTCCCCAGAGGCAAGTTTCTTGCGGAACTTTTCACGGGTAGGATTCGGGATTTCTCCCTCACTAGATCCTTCACTATTTTCTGCACTTACCGTTCTAGGGATACCGGGCAACAAGAGGTCAAGTAGCGCTTCCTCGGCTCGTTTCGCAGCTTCTTCCCGTACTTCTTCTTGGAGTTCCGCTTTCACCATGGCCACCCCAACGGACATGAGGTCTCTTACCATGGATTCCACATCCCTCCCTACGTACCCAACTTCTGTGTATTTTGTCGCCTCTACTTTTATGAAAGGAGCTCCTGTTAACTTCGAGATCCGTCGAGCAATTTCTGTTTTCCCTACTCCGGTAGGTCCGATCATGATGATATTCTTCGGAGCAACTTCGTCCCTCAACTCGGGAGAGAGCATTTTTCTGCGTATCCGGTTTCGAAGGGCAATAGCTACTGCTTTTTTTGCCTTGGCCTGTCCCACAATGTACGCATCCAATTCTTCTACAATTTGGCGAGGGGTCATTTCTTCGATTACCCGTTTCATCCCACTTCCTCCACAAGGATACGATCGTTCGTATAGATGCAGATTCTAGAAGCTATCTTCAAGGAAGCTTCGGCAATTTCCCTCGCACTGAAGGAGGAAGACTGTAAAAATGCCAGGGCGGCCGCATACGCATAAGGACCTCCGGATCCGATTCCAATCACTCCTTCCTCAGGTTCAATTACATCTCCTGTCCCCGACAGTAGAAACATTTTTTCTCGATCTGCTACCAGCAAAAGAGCTTCCAACCGCCTTAGGACTCTGTCAGTTCGCCAATCCTTGGCTAGTTCTACGGCAGCTCGAGTAAGTTCCCCCCCATATTCTTTCAACTTCGTTTCGAATCGCTCGAATAGGGTGAATGCATCGGCGGTTGCTCCTGCGAATCCTACCAGCACTCGATCATCGTACACCTTTCGAACCTTTTTAGCGTTTCCCTTCATCACCGTGTTGCCCATCGTTACCTGACCGTCTCCTGCCATAGCGGTTCGCCCATCCTTCCGAACAGCTAAAATCGTAGTTCCATGGATTTTTATGCCCATCGTACCCTCCTAAGATTTCCTCATGCCATGGGGATGAGCCCGAATATAGACATCCTTCAATGCATCGATCCCAATATGGGTGTATACCTGCGTGGTGGACAGACTAGAATGCCCTAACAGTTCTTGTACGATCCGAATATCTGCCCCACGGTTCAAGATGTGGGTGGCAAAACTATGACGGATCGTATGGGGGCTTGCATGTTTCTGGATCCCCAACTCTTCTATCCGTTTCTGCAATAGGTAAGCGACTCCACGAGGGGTGAGCCTTCTCCCAAAAGCGTTGACAAAAAGAGCTGTTTCTTCCTTATTCCCGTATAGGGAAACCCGTTCATCCCTCAATGGAATGTATTGTGCAAGCGCCTCTTGCGCTTTTTTCCCTAGAAAGACAAACCGCTCCTTCCTCCCCTTCCCGAGGATCCTGAACCGGCTCACTCCCCATGCCCATTGGGACCTCCTCAATGAGACCAACTCTGCTACTCTACAGCCAGTAGAGTACAGGACTTCAAACAGGGCATTGTTTCTTAGTTCTAGAAAGGAGTTCCCCTCTTTGCTCAAGAACCTATCGATCTCTTCTTCGAAGAGCACAGAGGGTAGGGTTTTCGCGACTTTGAGTCCTCCAAACCCATCTAAAGGATTCCGGACCAACATACCTTGGTCCAGTCCCCATTGGAAGAATCCCCTCAAAGCAGCGAGGTTCCGATTGATGGAGGAAGGAGAGAGGCCTTTTTGAAATAAGTATCCTAAATACTGTCGAATATGGGTAGGAGTAAGATCCCAACCCTCCATTCCCGCCTTCCAGGAAAAGAAGGTATCCAGATCCTTGCTATACCCACGGACTGTAGCTGGAGAAAGACGTCTTATTTTTTCCAAATACGTTAGATATTGCTCCAATAGGGAGTCTCGTTTCATGATTCTTCCTCTTCTGCAGAATGGAGGTAATCACAATCAGGATTGATGCAGGCTTTGTGGGTACCAAGTTTCTTGTCACTCTTTTCAACCAAGAACCATCCACACTTGGGGCATTTGGTTTCCAGAGGTTTGTAATAGGTGATGAAATCACAGGCTGGATAATTGGTGCATCCATAGAACTCCTTCCCGCGGCCTTTCGCTTTTTTCCTCGCGACGATCTTTCCGTTACACCCTGGACGGGGACAATCTGCCAACGGGATTGATTTCGTATTTGTGCAGGCAGGAAATCCTGAACAAGCTAGAAAATATCCATACCGACCTAACTTTTTCACCATGTTTCGACCACAGAGCTCACAAACATAATCGGTCTCTTCATCCAAGACACCTTTGATAGATTCTATCGTTTCTAGGACGTGCTCCACCTTCTTTCGGAAGGGTAGGTAAAACTCCCGTACCATGCTCACCCACTCTCCCCCATTCGTTTCTATCCGATCCAGTTTGGTCTCCATCTCGGCTGTAAAGTTCACATCAATCACATCGGGAAACGACTTTACCAATAGATCGTTTATGGCCCTTCCCAGCGCGGTAGGTACGAGTTGACGGTTTTTTCGAACCACATAGTATCGATCCAACAGGACGGAAATAATGGGCGCGTAGGTAGAAGGTCGTCCAATACCCTTCTCTTCCAGAGCTTTTACGATGGTAGCATCTGTATAACGAGCAGGACCTTGGGTAAAGTGTTGCTCGCGAATGAACTGTACGCAGGTCAGCACGTCTCCTACGTTCAAAGTAGGCAACTTTTTCTCCGTTTCCTTGGTAGCTAAGAGATCCAATACAGCCTGGAAACCTTTCTCTGTTGTTTTGGTATAGGAAGCCCGGAACACGGCCTCTCCCGCTTGAATATCCACGGAGATCGTTTTCTGTTGAGCCGGTATCATCTGGGATGCTACAAATCGTTCCCAGATGATGGAGTATAGTCGATATTGATCCTTGTTCAAGTAAGGTTTCACATATGCAGGGGTATACTCCACCATGGTAGGCCGAATGGCTTCATGGGCATCCTGAGCATCTTTACTCACCGAATAATAGTTGGGGACTTCCGGTACCTTCCCCGGATACTCTTTAGATAGGAAAGCTCGTACCTCTTCCAATGCAGTGTTGGAAATTCGGGTTGAATCGGTCCGCATATAGGTAATTAATCCAATCCGATTACTCCCGATATTCACCCCTTCATAGAGTTGTTGAGCGATTTGCATCGTCTTCTTTGAAGTGAACCCAAGACGGTTCGCTGCCGTCTGCTGCAACTGCGAGGTCGTAAACGGAGGTCTAGGGCGGATGTTTTTTTCCGATTCCTTCACCTCCTTCACGATGAAGGCTACTCCTTGTAGCTTCTTCTCCAGTTCTTCCACATCTTGGGCAGACTTCAGTTCTAGTTTCCCTTCCCCGTATTTCACAAGGGTAGCCAAGAACTGCGTTTTCCCCTTGGCAAGTTCCGCATTGAGGGTCCAGTATTCCTCTGGAACGAAGGATTCTACTTCCGCTTCTCGCTCACAGATCAATCGAAGGGCCACCGATTGCACTCTGCCTGCCGAAAGACCGTTCTTTACCTTCTGCCAAAGAATAGGGGAAAGATTGTACCCCACAATTCGATCCAGAACTCTTCGAGCTTTCTGAGCGTTCACCTTGGGAATCGAAATATCCCCGGGTTTTTGAACCGCTTCCCGGATCGCTTGCGGGGTAATCTCGTTGAATACGATTCGTTTTACCTGAATTTGAGGGTTCTTTTTTAGGATAGCGTTCTGGATGTGGTACGAGATAGCCTCTCCTTCCCGATCGTTATCCGAAGCGAGAAGCACATTCCCCGCTTTATTTGCCGCTACCTGGAGTTCTTTTAAAATCTTTGCTTTACCCCGAACGGTGATGTATTCGGGTTCAAAATCGTGCTCTACATCCACTGCCAACCGTGATTTGGGTAGATCGATCAGATGTCCCATAGAAGCCTTCACTGCATATCCAGGGCCTAAATATTTTTCTATGGTTTTTGCCTTGGCAGGAGACTCCACGATTAGCAATGTATGAACCTTTTTTTCCGCCATTCTTACCTCTTTCGTTCCAATTCTTCTCGAAGCTGTTCGGCCAACCATTGACCGGGAGAAAGGTTTGTTGCAGTGTTATGTACCCTTGCAAGCTGTGAATCAGTTTCTAGGTTTTGATCCCCTCGCATTCCCCAGTAGTTCAGTATATCTCGACAGGTTCCTACTACAGGAGCTCCTTCTTCCCCCAACTGTTTCGTACCTCCTCCTTGCGCAGACTCCATCCCTACTTGATGAACAAAAAGGTCTCTCCCTTGCTCCAACGCGTAATCCGAAGTGATCAATGCTCCTGAACCCAGAGGAGCTTCCACTACCACTACCCCTCTGGAGAGGCCGCTGATCATCCTATTCCTAGCCGGGAAGTGATAGGGCAACGGGGCAGTTCCGGGAGGATATTCCGAAAGGAACATCCCTCCTTCCTGGAGAACTCGTTCGCCAAGTTTCCTGTTCGACATGGGATACACGGAATCGGGCCCATGTCCAAGCACAGCAATCGTTTTACCCCCACTATCCACAGCTCCCTTATGAGCTTCTCCGTCGATCCCCCGGGCCAGGCCGGAAACGATCACCATCCCCAACGAGGAAGCTTCCTTAGCTAAGGCATAGGCTGCTTTCCTACCTTCTGTTGTAGGTTGGCGGGTCCCAACGATGGCAAGGAAGGTTTCATTCCAAGAAGGGAGAATGCCCCGGTAGAACAGTAGGAAGGGGGGATCATAGATCTCTTTCAACTGGGGAGGATATGAAGAGTCCAACGGTGTTAGGAACTGGATTCCCCTCTTCATCATAACGGTGGCTATCTTTTCTGCAGATTCCAGAAGGATAGAAGGATCCCAGATCGTATTCCTAGGAATTCTACGGAACCTTGACACCAAGTCTATGGGTTTCAACGCACGAAAATCCTCCACTCCCCTCACGGTCTCCAGGAGAGAGACTCGTTCTGAGAACTTCAAACTCGGAATGCTCCCTATCGATAATGCCAACAGTTCTTTCACCGTAGAGCTCCCTGCAGCACTTGCTCTTTCAGTTTCCTTGCCTCCTCCCGTTTGCTTCCTGCGGCTGGTGTACTGATGATCCGGTCATACAAAGCGATGGCATCGTCGATCTTCCCCTGCGAGAGAAACGCCCGAGCCAAGAGAAACATAGCCCCTACATGTTGTTGTTGTCTTTCCAGCAATCTCTGCAACAGAGGGATCGCCTTCGAAGGAGTGCCTAGTTCAAACACGTAGAGAACGGACAATCCGTACATGGCATCCACGTAGTTTTTATCTAATTCCAGACAACGCAAGTAAGACCGCTCTGATTCGGACAAAAGGGCCGCGCGTTCTTCCAAGTTCTGGACTCCCTTTGCTAATCGAGCTGCTGCGATTCCCCGATAGAGAAACAAACCGGGTTGCTCGGGAGCGATACGAATCGCTTGATCTAAGGCTTCCAGCGCAGGGCCGAACATCCCCCTATCCATGTAAGCCAACGCTAAAAGACGATAGTACGTAAGGAGTTTATCTGTTGCCTTTACCTTTTCTTCTACGAGGGATTTGTACTTTTTTACTTCCCTGCGTAGTTCTTCGATACGAGCTTCGGTAGTACTTGCAGTAGTATAATCCGGTGACTCTAACTCAAGAAGCTTTTTCACCACAGTCTCATTCTGCCTAGAACATGCTGTAACCAGAGGCAAGAGAATGATGAGGCTCATTAGGGGTCCTACGTTCTCCTGTCTCCAGAGATTCACGGTTCGCTCCTCCTTCCTTCAGCTTCGGATAGGATAGCAGGAGTAGCTGAAGCTCCAATTCGATCCGCCCCAGCCTCGATCATGGCCCGTGCAGTTGCATAATCTCGAATCCCTCCAGCAGCCTTCACTCCATGGTTCTTTCCCGCTAGGATTCGAAGTAAGGCAACATCCTCTACCGTTGCTCCCTTGGATGCAAATCCAGTCGAAGTTTTTAACATATGAGCACCGGCAAGAATGGCCAACACCCCCCCTAATAACTTCTCTTCCTCGGTCAAGAGGCAAGTTTCCAGAATCACCTTCACTAGTCGCCCTTGAGCTGCTTGTACCACCGCATAAATATCCTTGAATACTGCAGGAATGTTTCCATCCTTTAAGAGTCCGATAGGGATTACCGTATCAAACTCATCACATCCGTCCTCCAAGGCCATGCGAACCTCTGTAGCCTTCGATGAAGACTCCGTGTACCCCAAGGGGAAGCCGATCACGGTACACACTTTTACTCCTGAACCTTTCAAGCGGTCGACCGCTCTTCGAACACGATTAGGGGGAATACAGACACTAAAAGGTTTCCATAAGATGGCTTCCTGAAAGAGTTTTTCGAATGCTTCCCTGGTAGCTTCCGGTTTTAAAAGGGTGTGATCGAAATAAGAGGCAAGCTTCTGCCCCGGCGAAGCCCTGCAAGGGGAAACGGATTCCTTGGGCAAGGAGATCCCCGCAGCCACCAGTTCTCGAGTCACATAGGTGCGAATCTCGTCTATCCGAGTAATGAGCCTGTCTCTTATACACATCTCCGAGCCCACGAGACC
>JAOABU010000105.1 GCA_026418195.1 Spirochaetota bacterium
CTTATCTTGCCTTCCAACCAGGGACACATATGAAGATTTTACAAGCCCTCAAGACCAAAAATAAATCCCAACTAGTCCGAAGTCTGCGGGAGGATATTCTAAGCCTTAACCAAATGTTTAATGTTTACTGATTAGAAGGTAGGAATATACTCTGTTCCCAATCCCTTAGGGGAACAACCCAAAGAAGAACTTCTTTCCTTCGTGATTACTACCTTGCAAAAGAGGTATTAGAGTGTACTGGCGTAGAATCCGTATTGCGGACGGTTTGATGCACCAGTTATCTTTTCATCATTTACGGGTTAAATCTCATGACACCAAGCGTATGATCCACCAGAGAAAGGGTGTACCGAGTGGAGAATCAATTTTCTTGGGAATCTTTCATTCATTTCCACCATATCATTGAGGTATTCTCTGCTTTTTTATGTCGAGGTGGGAGAGCACGCAATGCATTCCTGAGAGTAAAATATGTAATTGCGGACCTAGTGATGCAACGTTTAGGCAACCACCCTCGGTAGACTCCTTTATTTACTGTTCATACGTACAAGAATAAAAATAACATTCTATCTATGATTAAATAAATCCTCTGTTAATCTAAAGGGGCGAAGAACATGTGGAGTCTTATCCCTTCCCTTTTCCTCCATGAAACTACAATGAAGCATAGCAGTTCATGACAGAATCTGATTAAGTTACTGAAGAGGGTAAAGGGGAAAATTATTTCGAATGCCAAGATCCCCTATCCTTGTTACTCAAATTGTTACTCAAGCCCTATTGACAAACAAGATATGCCTTGATATTTTATGATCAAACAAGAGTTCTCCAGTAGTTTTTGGAGATATTTGATCCAGAACACTGGAGATAATGTAAGATATAATTTGTTATATTGAAAGGAATTGCCGCTGTAGCTCAGTCGGTAGAGCAACGGACTGAAAATCCGTGTGTCATCAGTTCGATTCTGATCGGCGGCAACCCAAAGGCTTTGGGAAGGGGAACCTAGACCAAAGCCTTTTTTCTTTTCCACACTCTAGGTACGGATGGATAAATGCGCGCCTAAGGAAGGAGATCCATGAATCAACAGAACCGTGTAGACCACCTAAGCACAAACCAAAAGTTCGTTTTATCACCCCTTTCCAAATCTCTCGTTCGCTCACGACAAGTCTCACTCGACCCCTATCAGTTGGTAGATAAGGATCTTCCTGTTCGGGTCCTGCAGTTCGGAGAAGGGGGATTCCTCCGGGGGTTTGCCGACTGGATGATCCATCGAATGAATGCTCAAGGGGTATTCAATGGTAGAGTGATCATCGTCCAACCGATTCCTTCTGGGACAGTAGATATTCTAAACAAACAGGAAGGCCTCTATACCTTAATAAGACGAGGAATAGAACTGGGCAAGCAGGTGGAAGAAATAGAACTAATCACTTCGGTCAGCCATGGGATCAACCCGTATACTGATTTTCAATCGTTCTTAGATTGTGCTTCTTTACCAGAACTGCGCATCATCATCTCGAATACTACGGAAGCAGGAATCGTTCTAGACAAAGACGATAGGATAGAGGCTAACCCACCGCGAAGCTTTCCGGGGAAACTCACACGGTTCTTATGGGAACGGTATCGTCGGATGAGAGGGGATAGGGACAAGGGATTCATTATCCTACCTTGCGAGTTGATCGACCGAAACGGTGATTCCCTGCAAAAGATCGTACGTACCTTAGCGGAAGGATGGACAAAGGACCAAGATTTCATCGAATGGATTGGACAAGCGAACTCGTTCTGCAATACCTTAGTCGATGGAATCATGACAGGATATCCTAAAGACGAAATTGAATCCCTACAGGAGAAACTGGGGTACCGGGATGATCTTTTGGATACAGGAGAACTCTACCGGTTATGGGTGATTGAAGGACCCGACACCCTTCGAGAAGAGTTCCCATTAGATCGTGTTGGGATCAATGTAGTATGGACCAAGGACATGACTCCTTATAGAACCCGAAAAGTCCGTATTCTCAATGGAATCCATACCATGACCGCTCCCATTGCACTCGCGTCCGGAATTGAAACAGTACGGGAAGCGATACTGGACCCAGTTTTCTCTTGTTTCGTCCGAAAAACCTTATACGAAGAGATTATTCCAGTACTCCCTCTGCCTCAAGCAGAGCTTGAAACATACGCAGAATCGGTGCTGGAACGATTTTCCAATCCCTTTATTCGCCACCAATGGGCCAGTATAGCCTTAAACTCCTGTGCAAAGTTTCGAGCCCGGGTACTTCCCACGATCCAGGAGTATCAGGAGAAGTTCGATCAACCACCCAAAGGTTTGAGTTTTTCCTTTGCAGCTCTCCTATTCTACTATCGTGGAACCATACATCCC
>JAOABU010000139.1 GCA_026418195.1 Spirochaetota bacterium
CGAAAGGAACAGCATAGGCATCAGGACGAAGAACACTGAACTCATCATAGCCTGTTGCTGCGTTCGCACCAGCATCGATACCAGAAGACCGAGCCCCAACGTGGAGAGCAGGAACAAGCAGGATAAACCGAGCAGAAGGAACGGATTCCCTACCGGTTTCAATCCAAAGAGGAATCGAGCGGCCGCCAGCACGAGAAGCACATCCACGAATCCGATGATGGCGAAGGGAATCAACTTGCCTAGGATAAACTCCCAGCGCTCAATAGGAGTAACTGAAAGTTGTTCAAGCGTACCTCGTTCTTTCTCCTTTACCACAGCTAAAGAGGTCAGGAGAATCGTCAATACCATCAATAATAAAGCGAGAATGCCAGGGACGAAATAGGTTCGGCTTTTTAGATCCGGGTTGAACCAAACTCTTATTTTCGCAGCTATCCCTGTTGGGCCTCCAGCCGTTTGTACGGACAAGGGAATACTATCTGTGTTGGCAATCATCCTGACTACCGTTCGTTTTCCCCATTCCCCTAACCGATTCTGGAGAATCCCCACCACATAGCTCAGCGCAATCCCTGCCGAGTTCGCATCCGCGCCGTCCACCAGGATCTGAACGGTAGTTCTCTCATTCCGATACCCGGTCGCTGCGAATCCCTTGGGGATCACCACAGCTAATTGGGCCAATCCAGAGTCGATCCGATCTTCCAGTTCTCGATAGTCTTCCACTGACCCCGAGCGGACAAAGTACCCTGCCGCAAAGATCCCGTCCACCACTCTGCGGCTTTCCGGTGTGCGATCCAGGTCACACACGAGCAGGGGCACTTCTCGCACATCGAGATTCGCCGCATACCCTAACAGGAGCAACTGAAGGATGGGGGAAACGAAGATAATGGGAAGCATTCTTCTATCTCGGCGAACCTGAAGGAACTCTTTTCGGATCAATACCCCTATACGCTTCACCTTACTCTCCCTCCATCTACTACCGTTCCATTTCAACGAATCCCTGTTTTCTGCAGCCGAAGAACCCCGGCCAGGAACACGATCCCGCCAAACAGCAGTAAGGCCACGAGATCCTCCCAGAAGTAGGGGATTCCCAATCCTCGGATCATCACCTGTCGTAACCCGGAAAGGAAATACCGGGACGGTACTAGGTAACTGATTCTCTGTATGATCCAGGGCATGTTTCGGATGGGAAACACGAATCCCGAAAGAATATAAGAGGGTAAAAAGGTGAGGATTATGGCCATCATGAAAGCTACCTGCTGAGATTCCGCTAACGAAGAAAGGAACAAGCCCAACCCTAAACAAGCAAAAAGAAAACACAGGATCAGAACACTAAGATCGAACCAACTTCCCATGATCCGCACGTCAAAGAAGACGTAGCTGGCCAGGAGAACGAGGATGGTTTCCCCAATGGAGAGGATGAAGGGGGGAACGATCTTGCCCAGGATATACTCTGGCGCTGCGAGGGGTGTGGTCATAAGCTGTTCCATCGTTCCTGTCTCCTTTTCCCGAACGATGGAAAGGGAAGTGGAGATCACAGCAGTCACGATAAGGAGCATGGAGATGAGTCCAGGTACGAGGAAGAGGGAACTCCGAAGTTCAGGGTTGTATAGAATTCTTGGTCGAATCTCCGTACCCGCTACCGTTTGAATCCCAGAACTCATTTGCGCTTGTCCGGAACTCATCTGTACCTGAAAGGTACGGATAAACGATTCCACATACCCCAGAATCGCTGCCCCGGTGTTCGAATTAGCCGCATCAATCAGGAACTGA
The DNA here is from genome assembly GCA_026418195.1 of Spirochaetota bacterium. Taxonomy (GTDB): domain Bacteria; phylum Spirochaetota; class Spirochaetia; order DTKZ01; family DTKZ01; genus DTKZ01. The sequence continues at coordinate 1,768 of JAOABU010000139.1, forward strand.
ACCTCTGGCCTTCCCCCTCGAAGCACTTCTCGTTCGAATCCCCTGGGAACTACGACCCCCAAGGCGATCCGTTCTTCCTGCATGAACCGTTCGAAGAGATTCTGATTCAAGTCCCCTTCAAAGGATCCCATCAGTCGGAAGGTGTCTCCTGCGAACATACGGGATAGGAAAACTCGGCTTGCTACACTCCGATCCTGGTCAAGAACGGCTGTGCGAACTCGCTTGACATCCAGTGAAATCGCATACCCAAACATCACCAAGAGGAACAAAGGTAGAAATAGAAGGATCCCTAGAGAAATAGGATCCCGAAAGAGGGTACGGAACTCTTTTCGAATGAGGGCTCGAATCCGACGGAAAGTATGTTTCCGCCTGTCTTGAATCTCACGTAGCTCCCCATCGCCACCCAAAAAATCACGTTCAGGAACTTTGGGCTGTTTCTGAGTTTTCTTCACCCGTTCCTCCCCCGAGCTCCTTCTAAGGCTGCAATGAACACCTCTTCCAGGGTTGGAGGAGAAGCTACTTCTTTCTCACCCCCTCTGCCCGAAGATGGTGCCTGAACGGACTGTTCTATCGGGATAGCTGAAGCACCCTCCCGTATGAACCGCTCCGGGAAGAATTTCCGTTTCAGCTCCAACGGACTGCCTTCGGCGACCTTTTTACCCTGATGCATGAGGAGGATAGAGTTACAATACTCTGCCTCCTCCAGGTAATGGGTGGTAACTAGGACCGTTTTTCCTTCCGATGCAATGGAAAGGATCAGGTCCCAGAATCTTCGCCGGGATAAGGGATCCACACCACTGGTAGGTTCATCCAGTATCACGATGGCAGGATCATGCAAGAGGGCGCAGACAAGGGCAAGCCTTTGTTTGTATCCTTTGGATAGTTCTGCGGTCAATACCGTCTCCTTCCCCCCTAGTCCAGCTATCTGAATAGCCCACCTCATCCGATCTACCAACCGAGCGTTGGATAATCCATATACTCCGCCGAAGAACTCAAGGTTTTCTTTTATCGTAAGATCCTGGTACAGAGAGAACTTCTGGGACATGTACCCAATCCGTTTCTTTACCTCCTCACTCTGGGTGTTCACATCCAACCCATCCACCCACGCTTCTCCTGAAGTTGGCTTTAAAAGCCCGCAAAGAATCCGAATTGTCGTGGATTTCCCTGCTCCATTTGCCCCAAGAAGCCCAAATACCGATCCTTTAGGAACGGAAAAAGATACATTTTCCACTGCGGTGAATGCACCGAACCGCTTATGGAGATGGCGAACCTCTATCCCTGCTTCACTGCTCATGGCCATTCACTTTGACCCCGGTTGATGTCTCCATAGTCTCAAATCGGGAAGTCAATGCAAGAAACACATCTTCCAAACCAGGAGAAACAATTCGTACCTGAACCGGCCCTTCGATGGATAAGAAATCAACCAGCTCATCCCCTTGGCTTTCGCGTCCCGACTCCGGAATGGAGGACCCTTCTTCAGGGACCGTCACGTGAAGTCGATCTCCGAACACCTGTATGCTCCACCAGGGATACCGAGCCTTCAGTTTTTTTGCGGTTTTCAATGGAGTTCTGGAACGAACCTCATAGAGGGTACCCCGTAATTGCTTGGATAGGGCAATTGGATCACCTTGAGCAATAAGCCTCCCTCCATAGAGGAGAATTACTGGAGTGCAACGGGAAGCTTCATCCATTGCAGGGGTAGCCATACAGAGAGTCACTCCTTCTCGCCGTAACTGGTGCAGGAGTGAATGGAACTCCCTTCTCGCCACCGGATCTACCCCTGTAGTCGGTTCATCTAGAAGCAGTAACCGGGGACGATGGAGGATGGCACAGGCAAGGGCAAGCTTCTGGAACATTCCTCCGGAAAGTCGGGAGGCTAGTCGGGTTCGAAAGGGAGATAGCTGCGTCATGGTAAGAAGTTCTTCGATCCTGTCCTTCGAATTCTTTACCCCCTGTAGGTCAGCAAAAAACTCCAGATTCTCCTGGACTGTAAGCTCCCCGTAAATACCCGGCTGCTGGGATAAATACCCGATCTGCTGCTTAAGGAACAGGGTTGAGTTCTCCCACCTGCTGCCAAATAGTTCCACATGTCCTTTGTCAGGCTTCAGAATCCCGGCCAGTATTTTTAGAAGACTAGTTTTCCCAGCTCCATCCGGGCCTACCAGAGCCACGTGGGTTCCCTCTGTAAGGGTAAAGGAAATCCCTTGCAAAGCGGGAGTCTTCGAGGTATGGTAAGTTTTCCATACCCCTTCGACACGAATTGTCTCATTCAAGGACTGCATCGGCAGGCATCCCAATCTTCAAGACTCCATCCTGATTCTTCACTCTGAGTTTCACCCCATACACTAGCTTCACCCGTTCCTCCTGGGTCTGCACATTTCGGGGTGTGAACTCCGCTTGAGAAGAAATGAATACGACCTCGGCAGGGAACCCATGATCTGGAAATGTATCCACCTTCACTTTCGCCTTCTGGCCTAACCGAATCGTGCCGAGAAGGGTTTCTGGCACATAAATCGTTAGGTACAATGAATCAAGGTCAGCAAGGGTAAAGAGGGTAGACCCGGGGATAACATACTCGCCCGCGTATACTCCTTGCGTAAGAATGGTTCCTCTACGGGGAGCTTTCACCTCCATATACTCCAACTGTTTCAATACCTGGTCCCGATTCGCTCGAGCTTGATCCAACTGGATCCTTGCAGCTTCTACTTCTTCAGGCCGTGCCCAGTTCTTCATCTTTTTCAGTCCTTCCACTGCCGCGGCATACTCCGCCTCTGCGATCTTGTATCGGAGTTCTGCATCCTCCTTCTGTTTCTGGGTAATCGATCCCGATTGGAAGAGAGTTTGCATACGATCATTGTCTTCTCGGGCAGATTTGAGATTCTCCTCCGCTTTTACCAGAGCTGCTTCCATCTGCCGAATATCCTCTTCCCGTGCTCCTTTCAACAGTAATCGTAATCGGTTTTCCGCCAAAGCCACCCCTGTCTCAGCTTGTCTCAAAGAGATTCTGAGCATTTCATCATCCAATCGGGCTAGCACCTCCCCTTCCTCAACAGTCTGCCCTTCCCTCACCCAAACCTCTTTCACCGTACTGGCGATGCGGGCAGGAACCCGCACCACCTCTCCTTCCAGGGTTCCAGAACCTGTTGGTCGCTGAGTCGATGTTCTACAGGCGGACAACAAGTAACAGAAGGAAAGGGCGATGAACCCTGCACCAAGAAGGAAAAACAACTTATTCAATGGTTTCTGACTCTGCCACACTGCTCTATCTCCCTACCAAACTGGCATTTGAAATCCGAAATATACCGAACTGTTTCCTGCCCTCCTCTGTTAAAACCCCCTGGAAAATCAGGTTAACCAGTGCCTCCACAATCTGGGGCGTAGGATAGGAAAAGGTACCGATTACCTCAGGGATGAAGGTATGTGAAATAATTTCTAAAAGAAGTTCCTGTAGCAGGTTCACATCCCAGTCTGGGAACAGGAAACCCTCCTGTTTAGCCTCATGGAGAAGAGCACCCATTCGTTCGCGAAACACCCTTCTACGAAAGGAATCGAACCGATTCCAAGTATCTGGGACTACCCGGGAGAGGTCCTCCATCAACGCTCGGGACACCCGACTTGCCCGATTCGCCACTACTACGAAAAAACCTTTCATCTTCGAGAGGCAATTGGATTCCGGGTCGTTCCAAACCTGTTCTATCTCTCCCTCTAGTTCGGATAAAAAGAGGTCCACCACCGTATCGAACAGACCCTTCTTCGTGGGAAACTTTTTGAATAAGGTTTTCTTACTGATTCCCACTCTATACGCAATCTCATCCGTTGTAACCGCACTGTATCCCTTTCTGAAGAAGAGTTCGCCCGCCACCTGACAGATCCGCTGATCAATGG
>JAOABU010000007.1 GCA_026418195.1 Spirochaetota bacterium
CCATGCCTTGGCAGCGCTATCGAATCCCTCCTGCGCTTGGGAAGGAAGGTATTTGATGGCTGAATGGGTCACCAGAGCATTGAAGTTCGCATCGAAATCCTTTAACGCTTCTCCCCAATTTTTCCGGATGGTAGAAAGTTCCGATTTGGTGATAAGCAATTCCTTTGTCAGATCTGTCAGTCGATACATATCCCGCATGGCCGTTACTGAAGCGAGTTCCAGATCCTTCAACTGGTTGGCAGTGTTGGCAGTAAATACCAAGAGTAGGAGGGAAAAGATGAATCCCGCTAATACAATACCCATGATCATGTAGAGTTTGCCTCGGATTTTCATACCACCTCCTCTGGTTCTATCACCTCTTCGGTAATAACCTGAGAAGAGGTGTTGAATGTGTTCACTGTCATTCGGAGCACTTCCATTCGTTCCCGGGTAGTTTCTGCAATTTTCGCCATCTCGAGGATAGTGGAAAGGATCTCCTTGGAACCTTTCTCGATCTCGTTAATTCCCCCCAACACTTCGGAAGACACGTCTCTGGAATCCTTAGCAGCTTTACGGATAGCTTCCGTGCCACTGTTCATCTTATTCGCAGCTGTTTGAATGTTTTGGGTGATCTCTCCGATCTTTTGAGAAGCTTGGAGGATCTCATTGCTTCCCTCCTTCAACTCTGCCATATTGGAGGCGATATCTGCTAAGGCATCGGCAAACTTCTTTACTTCCGCATTTATGGCTTCGAAACTCCGGTGACTTTCATTGGAGGCTTCGAGAGCCTCCCGAATTTTTGCCGTGATGGATTTGAGGGATGTATCGATCCGGGATGCATTTTCTGAAGTGGACTCTGCTAATTTACGAATCTCTTCTGCTACCACAGCAAACCCCTTTCCTGCCTCTCCAGCATGGGCACTTTCAATGGCCGCATTCATCGAAAGGAGGTTTGTCTGTTCTGCAACACTGTCAATGATCTCGATGATCTCCAGTATATCGTCCACTTCCTTGGAGATACTCTTGATGGCTTCGTTGGTAGCGGAAACCCGTTCCCCTCCATCATGAATTACCCGTAACAGTTCTGCAGCCCGTTCCTTTCGTTCGGTGGAAAGATGGGCTACATTCGAAATGGATGCAGTCATCTCTTCGATGGCAGAAGTAGAATTCCCAATAGCCTTCGATTGATCGTTGATCTGCTCGGTTAAGGAGGTAATCTCCTTCACAATATTTTCCACCGCCTGTGTGGTGGTAGCGATATTCTTGTCCAACACCACGAAACGATCTCGGATGGATTCTATATTGGCTGTTATCTGGTTCAAAGCGGAGGCTGATTGTGTAGACCCGCTTGCCAGAGAATCCTTCAACGATTCCATATTCTGGACGGCCGTTCTCACCTCCCCGAAAAAGGATGCCAGGGTATCCAGGGTGGTGTTCAGGTGGGAGGTAAGGGCTCCAATTTCATCCTTTGTCTGTATTTGTGTCCTACGGGTGAGGTCTTTCTCTGCGACAGATCGAAGGGTGTCCTCGATGAGTTGAATCCTTCCTGCCAGAGCCTTGCTGAATAGGGTGGTGAATATCAAGGCAGCTCCGATGAGAAGGACAGCCAGGGCGAACGAAATCCATTGACTCAAGGTTTTCATCCGTTCCGCTCGATTCCGTATTTCATCCGCTAGAACCAGCAGGTTCTTCACCACGAACTCTTTCCCTGCCAGATCGATGGATTCCAGCGCGCTTTGTGTCGTAAGGATGGTAAAGTATAATTCTCCAGCTGTCACCCCTTTCTTCTGCATCGTTTCCATCACGTAACGAAGGCCTTTCTTTTCGTAATCCATCAATTGGTTGGAATCGAGGATCGCTTTAATCCCTTCCCTCGACTTATCGAACTGTTTTATATTGATGGACCATACGGATTCTGTTCGGGTGATTTCGTCCTTGAGATAAGAACCTACATAAGGGATCGCTTTGTGAGAACTTAGTTTTTTCAACGATTGATCGAAGGTAGTGATCGTGTTGTCCCAGGCTTTTACCAGATCCCTTAGATCTACAGTATTACTCAGCATCATGGCTTTTGTCGTATCCGTCAGTTCTAGCATATTTTTTACCACTTTTATCGATTGCAACTCCATGTCCTTTAAGGAGTCACCTATGTTATTCACGTACAGGGTTCCCCCCAGAGCAAGGGCAAAACCGAATACGATAGAATACATCGCCAAGCTCAGTTTACCTCGGATCTTCATGATTACTCCTTCCTATGGAACTAGGAAGATTCTACTACAATTTTCTCTAAATTGTCAAAGTGGTTGGTAATCTATTTGACAACTCATCTCCCTTGCCCTATAGTAATTCTCATGCGCGTTGCCCTCGTTCAGAACTCTCCTCGATTCGGCAGGAAGGAAGAGAACATTCAGCGACTTTTGTCTTTGATAGATAAAGAAAAAGCAGATGTCTACGTTTTACCTGAATTATCCTACACGGGGTATCAATTCGTGTCGAAGAAAGAGGTGGAAGAATTATCCGATTCTCTGGATTCTAAGCCTATTCATCGGTTCAAAGAAAAAGCGCAGGAATTGGGTAGCGTCATCATATTCGGTTTCCCGGAACGGGCGGAAGAGGGGTTTTTCAATTCTTCATTGGCGGCTCTACCTGACGGATCAACGATCCTATATAGGAAAACCCACCTCTTCTACAAAGAGAAACTGTACTTTCTTCCGGGGAATACGGGTTTTTCTGTCTTTAAGTACAAAGACATGAGGATAGGTCTCGCTATCTGCTTTGACTGGTTTTTTCCCGAGAGTTTTCGAACCTTGGCACTTTTAGGGGCGGACCTGATAGCTCACTGTTCCAACCTTGTCATGCCATACTGCCAACAGGCCAACTTTGCCCAGGCTTTGATGAATCGCGTGTACATTGCAACAGCCAATCGAACAGGCACCGAATTTCGGGAAGAAGAGAGTCTAACCTTTACCGGAGAAAGTGTCCTGGTATCTCCGCGGGGAGAATACCTGCTCCGAGGACCAGAAGAAGGGGAAGCTGTGTTGGTCTGTGATATCGATCCTATGTTGTCCCGAGACAAGAAAATAAATCCATACAACGACGTGTTCATGGAACGGAGGCCATCGTTCTATACTCGTTTAGGAACACCCTAGAGTCGCATGAAACCTCCTTCTTTGACGTTGAAAGATATAGCTGATCAATTAGGTATTTCGCCAGCTACTGTTTCTCTGGCCCTCCGAAATAAGGAATGTGTTTCTGAAAAAACTCGACAGACTGTATGGGAGGCTGTTAAAAGGCTAGGGTATGTATACAACCGGTCTGCAGCTCGGCTCCGGACTCAACGGTCTACCACCATCGGGTTGATTGTTCCCAATATTCTGAACCCCTTTTTCACGGAACTGACCAGTGCAGTAGAGGAAAAGCTGGATACCTGTGGGTATTCTTTGCTTCTAGCAAAAACTTCGGAAGATCGAGAAAGACAGGCAAAAGCTCTTCGAACCATGTTGGAGTACAGTGTGGATGGGATTCTTCTCTGCCCTGCCGTAGGTACAACGCAGGAGGATCTCAGGATCTGCGAGAAAACCAACACTCCTTTAGTACTGTTTACCCGTCCGGTGGATGGCCTCAAAATTGATTACGTTGGCCCTGATAATACCAAGGGCACCTTTCTGGCAACCCAGTATCTACTTAGGAAAGGACATACACGCATTGCGTTTATTGGAGGGGTAGAAGGGTCATTTACCCGTTGGGAAAGGTATGAGGGGTATCGAAAAGCTTTAGAAGAGGTGAATATCCCCGTAGAAAATCAGTACAATAGAGTCTGTGATACTACGCTAGATCATGGGTTCCAGGTAATTCAGGAACTGTTGAACTTACAAGATTCACCTACAGCCGTGTTGTGTTTCAATGATGTCATTGCCTTTGGGGTGATTCTTGGGCTTTGGTATCATCGCATGGTTCCAGGAAAAGAGTTCGATGTGATCGGGTTCGATAATATCGCTGATGCTGCTCTCTTTAGCCCTTCTCTAACCACTCTTTCCTGTCCCCCAAAGCAAATCGGGTCTAGAGCTTCGGAACTTCTTCTGGAACGTATCAAGCATCCAGGGAAGAGCCAAGAATCGGTTATCCTCGTTCCCGAATTGATCCTCAGGGATTCTGCATAAGCACGGGGTATGGCATGCCCAAGAACCTACGCTATTCTCTTGACAGAAACTAGTTCATACTAGACAATGCATTCACAACGTAAACACTACCCCCCATTCTACAGACAGGGACGTGAAGATCGAGGAGGATATAACTTGCGTGTTGGTAAAGGGATAAGCCTACTGGCATCACTGTTTCTTTTTTTTATTCCCCCATCATTATTGATCGCTCAGTCGACATCCTCTCTGTATGTGATCGAGAGCGTGCAGTACCATATCGAGGGAAGAACCTGGGAGTATGCCCTGGCCAAAAAGATTGACTTCAAGGTTGGTATGACCTTCCCTTCAAAGGAAGAACTGGAAGATTACCTGCAGGATAAACAGCAACTGTTAGTGAATCAGAGGGTTCTTGCGGAAGCTCGCGTCACCTACACGACTTCCCCTCGCACGGACGGTGGTATGGGGGTGCATGTGAATGTGTTCACTGTAGATACATGGAACCTTATCATACTGCCCTATTTCAAGTTTGACTCCAATAAGGGGTTGCTCCTCAGTATTCGCACGAGGGATTTCAATTTTCTAGGTTCCCTGGAAACCTTAAAACTAGATCTAGATTATACGATTACAACTACAAAGCAGAATGAGTTTGGGCAGACATTAGAGTTCAAGGTTCCCTTCCGTCTCCTTGATAGGGATTTCAAGATTGGACTGGCCGAATCCTTAACGTACAATGCAGACGATGATAGTTACGATTTTAGTGCGGTTTTATCCTTAGGGATGGAGATCGCTTTCCTTCAACGGATTTGGACTATAGAGGTTTCGCAGGGATACTACTATGACGATAAGGACTTCTATGGGGATAGGTACTACTATCAGACCATCCTTTCCTTCGGGACAGAATTTGAGACTCCTTTAACTGTGGGGAAATGGAATCATGTTCTGTATTCCCCAAAAGTATATTTGAAAACCAACTACAAACCCAATCGCGAGTTGAGCGAAGAGCGCCGTGGGTATGGACCAGGATTCTATCATGAACTAAGTGTCGAGAGAATTGACTGGTTGGGGAATTTCCGCAATGGTGGGGAAGCCTCTATTGGGAATGACCTATACTTCGACGTTCTCAAAGATACGTGGGAACGAAAGATCACCTGGTCCTTTATAGGGCATCGGGCTTTTGGGTGGTTTGGAGTTTCAGGTAGATTTAGTGGGTTATATGCCTTTGACAAGGATTTAGGCATTGATCCAGATGACGATCTGGGCGCTCCTATCCGTGGAATTCTGGATGACCGTTTGGTAGGGAATCTCGTTTTCTATGTAAACACGGATTTTCTTCTCAAAATGTGGACTTGGTTCATGGACCCTTATTTAGAGGTGCAGGCAGGCCCATTCTTCGATTATGCCTTGACCAAACGAAAAGACAGTCCCATCGATTGGAAGAACAATAGCTGGTATGGAGGTGGAGTCCAGGTGATTGTTTTCCCGAGGTTTGCTCGAAGTCTCTATATTCGTGGATCTATTGGCTGGGATTTAGAAGCGGTCTTGAAAGACCATAGATTAACCGGTACTTCCTCGAGGGATGGTTTCAAGAGGTACGAGATCTTTATTGGATTGGGGCACCATTATTGACAGGGGAGTATCCTTTCTGTATGATACAAGTGTCTTGGGGGTGTAGCTCAGCTGGCTAGAGTACTTGAATGGCATTCAAGGGGTCACGGGTTCAATTCCCGTCACCTCCATGAAAGACGTACATGAAAGAAGATCCTTCTACAGAAAATACCCTGTCTTCCAAAGAGATGGATCCTGAAATTGCCGATCTGATCGGTCTCAATGAAGCAGAGAATGAGGGGAGAGCACCCGAATTCTCTTCCCTCTTCGAGGAGGAAGGATCTTCTATAGATGGTGAAATAGAGTCAGATTTCAAAGCCCGGGCCTTTCAAAGGCCCCCATCGTTGGAAGGCCCCCCTAAGCCCCTATTTGAAGACAAGAATTTCTATAAACTGATCCTTTCTGGGGAGGGAGAAGTATCCCAACGAATCCATCAATATTTTAGTTCGTTCCTGACAACCCAAGATCCCCAGGAACGAACGAACCTGCGGAGTAGGATCATTACTGCCCATTGGGAACTAGTGGGTCGGATTGCTTTGAAGGCAGCATCCCAACTGCCTTTACCTCGAAAAGTGTTTCTCCGCTATGGTGTGTTGCTTCCGACTGCATTATCCCCAGAACAGAGAGCTATGCTCTGTAAGATTATCTGGGAAAACGAAACAGGGGAACCTATATTCTACGTAGATGAATGGTTGCATGAGGTTGCTTCAGGAAGGATTGGAGCTTCAGCCCAGGATGAAACAAAGCTAGCGCAGCGAAACGAACGGCAGAAACTATCTACAATGGTGGAGCGAGCAAAAGGCAGGTTCGACGCCCAAGTCGGTTTGATACGCACGGTGAATACAGAGATGGAAGAATTGGAAAATCGCCTTGTTGAGCGTGTAGTCGCCCTCCGGAAGCGGGATGTCCGGCCAGATATCAATGGGTTGAAGCTATCTTATACAGAGACTCAGAGAGGATTTTTTCCTGAAATTAGTGAAATTCTCCGCCGTCTCTCCGTATTGAATAAAGATCTGTCCAGATACCACACGGAGCTGGATTCTCTGAAAGCGGCGTATGAAGAAGCTCGGAAGAAAGAAGAGGATTTGGGAGAAACGGCAGTCGTGGAAAATAAGGTAATCTTAGAAGAAGTGAATACCCTTCGCCAGATGGCGAAAATGTGTGTAGGTAGACAGGGGAATCATTTCCCCATCCTTTTAAAACAGTACCTCCGACCCAACCTAGCCGAATTAGGAACCCGGGAAAATGTGCTGAACCTTTTGGCGGATATCGAAGCTCTCGATAACGGCATTTTCCTTCGTACCTTTAAACAACAGACGAACCGAATCGTTCCCTATATTCTATTGATTCCCTGCTACGGTGATATGGGTGTTTGCTGGGAGCCCTTCGAGAGATTTAACCGGGCTTCTGGCAGGGGAAGGTTAGCGATTCCCATGTATCCCAAAGATTTACGGGTTGCCCTAGTGGCTGCCATCGGAGACCTGCGATGGCAAATGGCCAAGGAAAAAGCCCAACACTATTGGATGGAAGAAGGGTTGACGGGTTGGTACTACCAGTGGTTTACCGAGCGAAAAATGAAAGGGGATGTAAGGGAAAGTTTTATTCAAGATTACATCCTATGGATTACCAAAGAAAGTGAGGGAACGCAAAAACTTGATCGGGAAGTGAGGGATATATTCTGGCGTTACATACCTTTTCCCCAAGAGGTGAAGGAAAAGTTGAAGACCCGCGGGTATGTGTATGCGGAGTTGTATAAGAAGGATCAGAATCGTGCCATGTCTGACGGGTATTGAAGGATCGTTTAGTTCGGCAAGCTTTCTATTGTGCTGTCTGTAATAATTAGAATTCTTCCTTCTTTAAGCAATCGTCTGTTATGGGGACGGGAAAGGATCTTGTATCCATCCTCCCTGGAGAGAAGTATATCTGTAGGGTATTTACCAAATAGTCCAATGGCAAACAATCGTAAAGGATTGTATCCAATCCTCTCAATAAACGGGCGTTCATCGAAGGAGCTTGAATATGCAGCTACTCCCCACTTACCTATATAGGAAGGATCACCCATAGGTAGTTGAAATACAGGGTCCATCGGTTCCATATACAGTTCGGGAAACAGGGCAGGTTTTAATTGGGCAGATCGGTGCTCTCCATAGAGAGGCAACTCTCCTTTGGCGTAGATAACGATACCAGAGAAGTTAGCGGAAGGTACCCATGAAAGGACATGGGGCACTTCCATAGGTTGGGTATATTGGATAAAGAGGGGACCAAACACTTCGAATAAGGGAAAACGATAATCTATTGAGATTGGGATCATAGAAGGGGAATATCGTGGGAGGCCTGGTTTACTCTTCGAAGCGGCCAACAAGACTTGGGAAGCTAACGTAGCGGATTCCTCCATCCTTTCTCCGAGTGTTTTCTGGGAATCCACCTGCAGGGTAGTGACACTACGTATAAAGATTCTAGGAAGGGCTTGTTGGATTCTTCGTTCCATGGCTATTGAGGCAGCGGGAACATTGGGGCCTGAAGGAGGTTCGTTCCCCACAATTTCTAGAGAAAGGAGTTGTTTCTGCCAATCAATGGTACCCCTCCATTGCATGGTGGGAACTTGGCCTAGGAGTTCGTTACTGAGTATCCCAGAGACAAGGATCCAAACAAAGGAGAGGAATTGCACCGGTTGAATTAACCTCCGTCCCATCCTGACTTTCCCTTCGGCGTTTTTTCAGGGCACCTTGAGGGTGATGCCCGGGTAAATCGGATCCTCTGTTCGCAAGTTGTTCTCCCGAGCCAAACGATCTACTGAAGTCCGGAAGGATCTAGCGATGGACCAGAGGCTATCTCCTTCTTGAACCATATAGGTATTGGTGAAGGGTTCTGCAGAGGAGAGATCTTGGGTCGAAACAGGAATCGATCGTTTAAAGGGGCCTACATCCTTCAATTTAGGTATGAGAAGTTTCATTCCCACCTGCAAAGCCTCGGGTCGAACTCCTGGATTGTAGTCTACTAACATGGAGATGGGAGGACCAAAGTGAAGAGAAAGATCGTACAGTGTATCTCCTGGTCCTACTGTATGAACAACAAAATCTAATAAACGGTTCTTTTCATCGTTCAAGACTCTTTGGATTTTTTCTGCATACTGCTCTGGAACTTTCAATGCGTAATTTTTCGGAGGAGTTATAGGGAATTGTAATTCCCTGTTTCCTACAAGTAAGGTTTCTAAACTGATACCTGCTTTTTTTGCCAGCACCCGTAGATCTACAGGAAAAGAGAGAGGTATCTGAATCCATTGTACATTCCCTTCCCAATCGAGGGGGAATCCTTTTCGACCAAGGTAGGCAGCATATCGGGCTACTGCTAAAAAACGGGGAATATAAGCCCTTGTTTCGCGGGGCAATAGGCGAGCCTCTGCGATTTTCCAATAATCCTTACCAGGATTTGTTTGCATCACATACAGGACTCGATTCAGACCGCAATTGTAAGCGGCTAAAGAAAACAGCCAATCCTTCGTGTATCGATAGTTTAAAGAGAGTTTTTCAAAGGCACCTATCGTAGATTTCCAAAAATCCCTACGTTCATCCACCCATTCATTCCGGACCATCCAAGGATGCATGCTGTCTGCCATGAATTGCCAGATTCCTACGGCTCCCTGAGGGGAACGGGCAAAGGGGTTGTAGAGGGATTCAACGATAGGTAAATAAAAAATCTCGGGTGGCAGCCTATATTCATCGATCTTTTTTCGAATGAAGGAAGCATAGGGCTTCGCTCGTTCCAGGGCAATCTGAATACGAATCTGATCTTCGGTAGATTTTAAGATTCGTTTGTAATTTTCCTCTACAACAGGTTCTAAGGTAAAAACGGAGGAAAGGACTTCCGGTCCACAATGGGATTGTCTCACACTGGTGACGTCATAGCTTAGGGGAATGAATAGGGACCGTTGAGCCGATTTTTGATCTTTTCTGGATATACTCATTGATGCGGGCTGTTCGGGTACCCTCTCCTGCTCTCCAGAGGAATATCCCCCCTCTAAGAAGAACGCTATCATAAGGTAGATCAGAGCTTTTCGCCGAAAAAGATACCAGCCCATTCCCATCTCCCATGGATCGAAGGATCCTGTGGATAGTTGATTTTTCGGAAATACAGGTACCAGGTAGAGATCCTGTAGGTCCATCCCCAGGTTTCCAGGTAAGCTTCCTGCGTATTGGAATCGATATCCAGCGTATCCGCATACCGGACGATGGATCCCCGAAGGAACGTTCCAATATCGAACGAAGCCTGTGAGTAACTCTCTGATTCATCCTGCTCCCAGGACATAGCAAAGAAGTTCACCTGTGCTCGTAGATTTAAAAGTGCCCGCACATTCTTCTGATCTATGGCGGTTTTAATTTCCTTGACGATCTCTTCCAGACTTTCTCGAGCCCATTTCTTGTCCGAAGCATGAAAAGCGAGGAAACTGGATACCTGTCGATGCGCTTCGGGATTCTCAGGAATAACCGTATCAGGATACTTTAGAAACTTGTTGTACATCTGAATGGCTTGTTCCCATTCACCAAGGCTCTCATACGTTTTCCCCATATAGTAAAAGGTGGAACCGGGTTCAAGGTGATTGGGGAAGCGAGCTTGGATTTCTTTATAATAGTGGATCCTGTATTCCCCCTCCTTAGTTAGGCGAATCAGTTCCTTAAGGCACTGAAGATGGATGGATTTACCCTGAATCATCAGGTCCGGATGGTTTTTCAGTATTCGGTTGTAATAGTAGGCGGCGATAGGGAGTGCATTCTGCTCGTGGTAGTTCCGGGCAACCCGGAAAAGGTAATAAGCGTTGAAAGGATCCTTGGGATGTTTTTCCACATAGGAAGTAAGGAATACATTCATCCTCTCCGGATAACCCGTAGCAGAGAGGTTATTGGCAATCTGCTGAATAAGGACGAATCGGCTGGCATCTTCCTTTGGGCCTTCTTGAAGGAGGCGCAAGAGTTCCTTTGTTTCTTTTACTTTTTCTTCAGGCCCTACAAGGTAGTATCCCTCTTGGGAGGAGCATCGGGCAAAGAGAAACAATACACTTATCAGTACTAACCCTAAGGCTCTGCCCTTCATGCTGGGGGGATTGTACATAGGGAAGGGAGGGAATTCAAGACCTAATGCTGGAAAAGAGCCTATGGTTGCCTTACACTTAGGACCATGAGAACCTTCGATGTGGTTGTAATTGGAGCTGGTCTAGGTGGAATGGTGGCTGCCAACTATCTGGCATCTTTGGGGATGAAAACTCTGGTAGTGGAACAGAGCCATCATACGGGAGGCAACATGTCTGGGTTTTCCCGAAAAGGGTACTACTTCGATGGTGGGGACCAATCTTTTGAAAGTTTAGGGATCGTATTCCCGATCCTGGCAGAACTGGATGTGTATGATCAGATTGGATGGACCAAATGCCGTTTTCGGATGAAATCGCCTGATTTTGATTTTTTTATTGATTCTTTTGACCAGGTGGAGGAAGCTCTACAAGCCGCTTTCCCAGAAGAATCGGGAATACGGCCCCTATTTCGAATAATTCGGGAAGTTTCGAAGTTCATTGAAGCTCATTGTACTCCGTGGGAGTTTCCCCTGATCCATCAGTATTCATTGAAGCATCTCATGAGACTTTTACCGTATTTATCGAAACTTCAGAAATGGATTAAGTTTTCGTATCGGGAAAAGGTCTGTTCTTTGATTCGAAATCCGGAACTGAGGAACTGGTTTACCCATATTGGGTATTATCGGATGCCCTTTCTCTTTTTTGCGGGTTTCTGGCACCTCTGGTTGAAGGATTACTGGTATCCCCAGGGGGGAATGCAACACTTCCATGACCTATTGGCACAGCGATTTATCCAGGCAGGTGGTACTCTCCGGTGTAACACTCGGATTACCCAGATATTCAGCGAAGCTGGAAAAGTTACCGCTCTAAAGACCGCTGAAGGGGAGTGGATCACTGCAAAACGGTTCGTCTATGGTGGGGATTACAAGAGGCTCGTGTTGGAGTTAACCGATCCTGCCCTCTGGGATAGGGGATTTAGAGAAAAAATAAAGGAAACTCGCTTGACCGAATCGATTCTGAATGTCTACTTGGGAGTTCGCAAAGCTCCTTTAGACCTCTGGGAAACTCTGCAGGCTCCTCATGCGTTCTATTTCCCTAACTACAGGGTGATCTTTCCTGATCAGTATTCTCCAAGGGATATTCACCGGTCTATGTGGATAGCGTTGAACCATTTTGGAACAGAAAACCAGAATGCAGCACCCCCAGGCCATACTGCAGTTGTACTACAGACGTATAGTTCCTATTTCTGGGAAAATTGCTGGTTGAACGGTTCCTCTTCGTATCCACGGAGTATGCTGTACAAGCAATTCAAGAATGAAATCGGTATGCAATTAGTGGAAACGGCGGAACAGCTTCTACCGGGGCTGAAGAATAGTATCGAGTACTTTGAAGTAGGTACTCCTCTTTCGTTAGAACGGTTTTCCCTCAATACAGAGGGAGCAACCGGAGGGTGGTGTTATGATACTGAAGTATCTCCTGTATTCCGATTGCCAGGTTTGAATCTAATCCATACTCCCTTAACCAATTTACTCACCTGTGGGCATTACAGTCTGTGGCCCGGAGGAGTGATATCTGCCTGTTTGAGCGGCAAGATCGTAGCGAATCTAACGGCTGGAAGGAAGCCCTTTGCTCCTTTAAAGCCTTCTGGATAGGACATTAGAATGATCTTGTATCCTTGGATCGTGGTGTGTTGGCTTCTCGCAGGGGTCCTTGAAGTTTGTCCTCAATCCTTCACCATTTCGTATCACTTAGGAGATTCATACAGAATAGTAGAAAAACACAACTTTAGAAAGTGGGAAAATGGTAAGTACTTAGGTGCAGTATACCGGGAAATTCGAGGAGCTCTTAAAAGGGAGCGAGAAGCTTCAGAAGCTCGGTTCAGTGGACGGTTCTACCTTCTAGAGCAAACCCATCAGGGAGGTCTTCCCACTACTCCTATTATCGAAGCTTCTTTTCCTGCTGAGGTCCTAGTTACCGAATACGGGATTATCCTTTCCTCTTCCGTGGAACGGTTCCCTACCATGCGAAAGTTCCCTATTCTGCCTAAGGAAAGTGAGGTAGGGGTTAGATGGCAGGAGATGGCTGAGCGAGTTTTAGATCCAGACTTCAATGGGAAGGTTACGGTTCTGCCCGTACTAGTGGATTACCGATACGAAGGGTTAGGGACGTATCGGAATGAAGAAGGGCACCGCATTGTGGGAAAATATGCAGTCCGGTACAAGGGTACTTCGGGAGGATCAAAGGATCCAGACTTGACAGCAGTTAAAGGGACCCACGACGTAGTGATCTTTCTATCTAAACGGGAAGGGGGGCTGAGGTTCATGACAGAAACGTTTAAAGAAGAATACGAATACCGTGCCGGTAGGTCCCTTCGGTTGGAGGGCACGGTGGTTACCTTTTTTGAAGGAGTTCCCCCAGTGGATTCTACACGGGTCGTAGAGATTTTTAAGGTACCCCAGGACGCCCCTACCGTTCCTCCTAAAACCATTCCGCCTAAAGATCCAGATTCCATTCCGCATACCCAGACTATTCCATTCTCAACACCTACATCTCCCTCCACCTCTGTTCTGCTAGAATTGGATCAGGGAGAAGTTCCTTCGCAACCGAAATTGTCTCACGTATCTCCTGAACTTCCTCTAAGTCCCAGGGTGCTTCCCGATGTAGAATGGAAGGATAAACCGGAAGGTCTCACCCTCACGGTAAAAAACCTTCGATTCAAACCGGATTCGGCTGAACTGCTTCCAGAAGAGAATGCTCGCCTTTTTGCTCTCGCTCAGGGATTAAAACAAATCCAGAACAAACGGTTCCTTGTGGTAGGGCATACTGCAGATGTTGGGAACCC
>JAOABU010000097.1 GCA_026418195.1 Spirochaetota bacterium
AGATGTGTATAAGAGACAGTCTATATACCGCCCAAGGATTTCACTGTTCCTTCTCTATTCCCCGACTCCCTGCTTCAGAACTACCTACAGACGCTAAAGGCCTTCGGATGGAAATCTGGTATTGAGGATATTACCACGGAACAGTATGCAGAACTTGTTCCACTTCCAACAATACCGATTCGTATATTTTTCATTGGATAAGGTCTTGATATAGCGTCGGTTGCGCTCACCCGAAACACTATTCCTGACATCGGTGCAGGAATTGTGAATTACAGACTCTTTGTTCCGGAGGCTCAAACTATCACTGGCTCCTCCCCCCCCTCTAAGCAATCCGAAAGCGGTACCTATCGGAAACACCCATAGGTCAGTTGTTGAAGAAATCAGGATTCTAACTCCTCATTTTTATATAAATGCATGGAATTATGCTCCATTAATTTCCAATAAAGTACTTGTTATCTATGGACCGCGGCGTGTAGGGAAGACTACACTCCTACAACGCTATCTGCAACATACCTCATACCATGAAACGTTCGATTCGGGCGACTATATTCGCACCCAACAGATACTTTCCTCGCGGGACTTTACCCTACTTCTTCCGTACGCTGAAGGGTATGACCTCATTTCCATCGATGAAGCATAGAATATACCCCATATTGGAATGGGACTTAAGATTCTGGTAGATCAGATTCCTGGTATTCGAGTCATTGCTACAGGTTGATCCTCTTTCGAATTCGCAGGGCAGGTGGGAGAACCTCTAATCCAGAGGTATTCACAGCAACAACGCATCACGATCGTATTCAGGTACTGACAGAAATTGCCCATTCCTACCTAATCAAGGACATCCTTATGTTGGCTCGTATCCGAAGCTCACGCACCCTACTAGATCTATTAAAATTACTTGCTTTCCAGATCGGGAACGAGGTATCGGTCAATGAATTAGCCACTGCGCTTGGGATCGATACCAAGACTGTAAAGCGTTACTTGGATCTGCTTGAAAAGAGTTTTGTCATTGTCCGGTTAGACGGGTTTAGCCGCAATCTGCGGGAGGAAGTTACTATCAAAGCAAAATACTATTTTCTCGACAATGGTATCCGAAACTCGATCATTTCCAATTTCAATAGACTGGATCATCGGAACGATTTAGGGCAGCTCTGGGAAGACTTTATTCTTATCGAGCGTCTCAAGTTTCGGACCTACTGTTCCATGCTTGCCGGCATGTATTTCTGGCGTACCTATCAACAGCAGGGAATTGATCTCATCGAAGAACGGGAGGGTAGACTCTTTGCATACGAATGCAAGTGGTCGAAAACGAAAAAGGTTCGGACACCAGCCGCTTGGGTGAAGGCTTACCCTGAAGCTGTCTTTCAAGTGATTACTTCAGAGAATTATCAGGATTTTATTCTGCCATGATTCTTGCCAGTGGATGATTTAAACGATTTTGGTTGACGGTTGACTACTTCTTCAGATGAGTTAGGATGCCATAGTTTGTCCCCCTTGCCCCATTGCTCCTCCCTGCTGTTTCCTCTATTCTCTTACCGTGTTGTTTCGAGTTGAAGACATTCCTATCCTATATGAAGACCCTGATCTCTTGGTCGTACAGAAACCTGCGGGAATCTCGGTGATTCCCGAACGGTACGAAGAAGGAGAGCCATCCCTATTGGATCTATTTTCTTTGCGGTATACAGGGTCAGAAGACATGTTGAACTCAGAAGGGGGCGATGGGCCTAAACCCGTGCATCGGATCGACAAAGATACCAGCGGCATTGTTCTCTTTTCTAAAACAGAGGAGGCGTTCCGGGCACTCAGCCTACAGTTTCAGGAGCGTAGGCTATCGAAGATCTACCATGCCTTGGTGATGGGACGGCCGCTCTGGTCGGAAATCACCTGCGATGTCGCTCTCCTTCCGGATGGGGATCGGAGACACCGCACGATTGTCCATCCCGATGGGAAGCCGTCCCAAACATGGTTTCGGGTCCTGGAAACCTTTCGCGGGTACGCGCTGATAGAAGCACAACCAAAGACAGGTCGTACCCATCAGATCCGGGTGCACCTTTCCTACCTCGGATACCCTATCGTGGGGGATGAATTGTACGGGGGTGGAGGTGGGTTGTATCTCTCCTCATTCAAGAAAGACTACAAGGGATCGCAGCCCTACTTAAAAGAAGGAACGGTTAAACATGCATCCCAAGGTCGCTCTTTTACGGGACCCTCGAGGGCAGAGAATGCTCGGGCTGCGGCACTCAAGGGGGGAAGAGGTTATGCTGGCAAGGGTGCTGGCTCAGAAAGACCGCTGATTGGTCGGTTGGCCTTGCACGCTCTGTCCCTCCAGTTCCTCCATCCCTGTACCGGTGAACCCTTACGTTTTGAAGCCCCGTATCCAAAAGATTTTTCCGTGGCCTTGAAACAGCTCCGCAAGTACGGGAAATAGGAAATACCACGTGAACCGAATCATGTTTCCGTCGGTTCTTCCGAGAGAGGGGTTTCGCTCGCACGGGATTTAGGTAAGCGGGGTTTAGAAGCACGGGCTTTTGTAGAGCGGGTCTTCGATGCAGAGGTTGTCGTTTTCTTTGCCTGTTCGCCTTCGATCACCTTGAAGGTCCGGACCTTCGCAGGCTTTACCTCCTCATCCATCAGTTCTTCGATTAGGTGGACAGTTTGAAAGGGAATCATGATGTGTTTCGATTTCCCAAAATTCTTCAGTAGTTCGTCCTCCGCAGGGTTGATGATGAGTCTTGGCCCTTCTGGAAAGATAAGGTCTTTGATAGACACGAAATAGGGATGGGTAAGGTCGAGGCTTCGGGCTTTTAGTTCCAGTTCCTTTCCCTTCCAGGTAAATATGACGCGGTAGATGGACAATGAATGACTCCTTTAACTAGTGAACGTACTGAAAACATACTGAAGGTGTAGTACTTTTTCAATCCTCGTTTTTATGGTAGGAATACGTGTGCCTCTTAGAAAGTTTACTCACTGGAGTCTAGAATACCGTCGAAGGATCCAAACACGCAAGCGATTGGAACGGAGAATCGCGCTGTCCCCATCCGAATCAAATTATTTCAAGCGACTGGAACAGGAGGGGATGCAGGAATCGGCAGGGAGGATGGGAGGGGTTGTGCCTGTATCCATTACAACCTATTACCTGAATCTCGTGGGATCGGAACCGACGGATCCCCTTCGACTTCAGTGTATCCCAAGGGAAGAGGAATGGGAAGCCGGTCCTTTGGAGACGGCTGATCCCTTATCGGACCAGACCTTCAGCCCTGTCCCCCGGTTGGTCCATCGGTACAGGGACCGAGTTCTACTGTTAGTCACGGATCAGTGTGCCATGAACTGTCGGTTCTGTTTCCGGCGGCATTTTGTAGGGAAAAACCAGGGGGCGATTCGACAGAGTGAGTTGGATCATGTGATCCAGTACTTGAAGGAGCACCTCGAGGTGAAGGAACTCCTCCTTTCGGGTGGGGATCCCCTGACCCTTTCGGACGAAAAACTCTTTGCCTTGGTGGATACGATCCGTTTCTCCCGACCAGGAATCGTACTGCGGGTCAGTTCTCGCATGCCCGTAGTACTTCCCTCCCGGATTACCCGACGCTTTGCCTATCAAATGCGGAATCGTCAACCCTTCTGGTTTGTGCTCCACGTGAATCATCCTCGAGAATTGACCCAGGAAGCGGAGCAGGCTCTGAAACGGCTCGCCGATGCAGGGGTTCCCCTCCTTTCCCAGACTGTCCTGTTGAGGGGGGTGAACGACGAGGTAGGAGTGTTGGAAGAACTCTTCCGAAGTTTGACGGCCCGACGGATTAAACCCTACTATCTGTTCCAGATGGATCTAGCCCAGGGGACCTCCCATTTCCGGGTTCCCTTAGATCGGGGAATGTCCTTGATGCGGGAACTCAAGAATCGTCTCTCTGCCCTCTCCTTACCTACCTATGCCCTCGATCTTCCGAATGGAGGGGGAAAGGTTTCGCTAATAGACCCACCCCGTATGATCGAAGGGGAAAGGGAATGGATCTTTCATACCCCCGAAGGGCGGGAGTACCGTTACCCAAAGGAGTAACCATGGACACGCTTCAACAACACCCCCACCTCGTTTGGAAGGAACGTTCCCGACAACCTGTGTACCACACTCCCATCTTCGATCTCATTCGAGTGGAGCGGGAGTCCCAGGATGGGAGGCGGGGATCCTTTTACCTAATTCAATCCCCTGATTGGGTAAACGTGATTCCCATTCTGAAGAATTCAGAGGGAAAAGACTGCTTTCTCATGGTACGGCAGTATAGACAAGGAGGGAATTGTCTTTCCTTGGAGTTCCCCGGTGGTTTGGTGGATCCCGGAGAAACACCACTGGAAGCGGCTATTCGAGAGCTTCGAGAAGAAACTGGGTACGAGGCGGATTCGATCCAGTTCCTCGGTCGGATCCAACCTAACCCCGCCATCATGACCAATTGGTGCTCCACCTTTCTCGCTCAGGGCCTCCGAAAGACCAGTGGGCAGGACCTGGACGAGCATGAACTAGTAGACTCAGAACTAGTTCCCATAGAAGAGTTGGAACGGGACATGGGAACCGGTATTCACACCCATGCCATCATGGTGGTAGCCCTTTTCTGGTACGAGCGATGGAAAAAGGGAATCCAGGGATCCCACTGAGCCCCGAATGCCCTTGGCTTATCGCGATTCAGTTTCGGATTCCCAAATCTCTAGTTTCCCTTGTGCGTCTACTCTTCTCTTTGTTTCCGGGTCCTGGGTGAGGAGGAATACGCGTACGGTAAATCTACCTTGCGGGTCCTGCACGAAAGTACGGCTCAGATTTCCATAATGGGTGGGAAGGAATAGGGCAGTAGTAAATTGTTCTAAAGCTTGTTGCAGGAGGGGTGAAAGGATTGGAAAGTTTACCGGATCCTCATCGTGGATCACAATCTTAAAGTAGGTATACGGATTTGTCCGGAATAGGTGGCGGGCGAGTTCTAAAAGACGCTTCCGATGCATGGGCCTTCCCAGTTGGCCAGATGAGATGGACAGGGTAAGGTTCCAGGAGATTTGGTCCGGGTTCTGCAGGAGCCTTTTTTGCTCTGCTTCCTTTCGCAAATCTAGGTAGGTACAGAAGGGCCCTGAGTTGGAGAAGCTAGGTAGGATTGGCCGATGGTACTCGATTCCATACCGATCCTCCAGTTCTGCGATGGCTTGGTAGAGGTCTTCGGTAGGGAAAGTGGGAGTGGCAAGAACCCAGTAGGGGGGATGTTCCATGTACAGGATTCCCAACGATTCTGCCTGCTCCCAAAGCTCTGTTCCAGGAAGGATGGAAAGGGGATACACCTCTAGATGATCCTGTAAGTTCAAGGCTTCTACGAAATCGAGGGTTCGACGGAAGCCATCCAGATCATCCTCTGGAAGCCCGAGGATCACCCCGGTTCGAACCTCGATTCCCTCTTCCTGAAGGTGTCGAGCCCCTCGTTGGAATCGGGCTGGATCGAGTGGTCGGTGAACAGCCTTCAAAGCTCGCTGATTGATGGATTGGAGGCCAACCTCCACAGATTGGAATCCGACCTGTCGCATTCTGCGGGCCAGATCTTTCGTGACCCTCTCCAGCACTAGTTCGGTGTGGAGAGGGATCCGAGTAGGATTTGCCTGTTCCAGAAGCTGTACCCGGGATTCCAACTGCTTTGTTCCGCCTATATTGAAAGAAGGATCCATCAGATAGATTTCAGGCACCCTGTGTTGGGAGGCCAATTGGAACAGGGAAGGTAACCGATCAGGGGGGAACTGTCGGACGCAGGGATACGCTTTCCCATAGAAACAGTAGCTACATCTTCGTGAGCAACCCCGAAGGGTTTCAACGTAGAGGGGAATTTCAGAGTTTAGCGGCAAGACCCCTGATAGATATGGGTTGGGAACTTGATCGAGGGATAAGGGAGGGTCCTGTGTAAATCGGACAGGCGGGTCCTCTGGGGAAAGAGGTGGTGTATACCCTTCCTGTATGTTCTGCAGAACCTTTAAAAAGGTTTCTTCCCCCTCTCCCTGGAACAGGATATGAAACACAGCTAAACCCCGAGGGTTCGCCACCTCAGGCCCTCCAGCTACGAGAAGGCATTCCGGGTCCGTTCGACGGATCTGTCTAGCCAGGTATAGGCTCCGATCCCGATTCCAAAGGTATAGGGTGAAGCCCACCACATCGAAATCCCCTTGAAGGATCCATTGTAACAGGGCTGCATCCCCAGCTTGGTTCTGCAGATCAATATCCGGGATGACGATTTCGGCCACGTCAGGGGCATGGGTTTTCTGGTAAGCAGCAAGGTACCCTGCAGCTAAGGGAACATTCGCCCTTGTATAGAAGGAATCCCCTTCCTGTACAGGAAGTTGTAGAAGGGCTACACGGAGGGGTTGGTTTCTGTGGGGCATCCGCATGGGACTATCATACCGAAGGTTGACCCCTAGGAAAAGGGAAGGGTATCATGCCCCTGTGGATTTCAAGCACCCGTACCTTACCCAGCAAATCATTGCCTATATCGGGAACAAACGCAGGCTCCTACCCCTGATCCATCGGGCCATGCAACAGATCTATGGCGAACCAATCCCTCAGGGGTTGCAGTTTGCAGATCCTTTTGCGGGAAGTGGGATCGTGTCCCGACTGGCAAAGGTTCTTGGGTTTCAGGTGACTTCCAATGACTGGGAACCCTACGCATTCACCTTAGGGAAAGCGTACCTGGAAATCAATGCTTCGGATATCGAACCCCTCTTTGGCTCTTTCCAGGAATTGGAGAACCTGTTGCATTACTTGAATACTCTTCCAGATCCTCCACTAGAGGAACAGTACATAGCCCGGTATTATGCTCCTGCAACGGCAGATCCAGCGCAGGCGGATTATCGAAAGGAGCGTCTCTTCTATACCCGAGAGAATGCCCTTAGAATTGATCGAATCCGGAACGAGATCGATCGGGTATTCCCACTATCCAAAGAGAATGTAAATCTTTGGGAGGAGGAGAAAAGGTCTCGATGTCGGACCCTCCTGATTGCACTCCTTCTTTACGAAGCAGCGACTCACACGAACACTTCAGGGGTATTCAAGGCATACCACCGGGGATTTGGAGGGCATGGAAAGGATGCCTTGGGGAGGATTCTACGTCCAATTCAATTGGAGACTCCTCCTTTGATCGATTCCCCCTACCCATGCCGGATGTACGGGGTGGATGCGACAACCCTCTTTCGTTCCCTCGGCAGGTCCTTCGATTTAGTGTACCTAGACCCTCCTTACAACCAGCATCAGTATGGGAGTAACTACCATCTCCTAAACACCATTGTTCTCTGGGACAAAGTGACAGTACCCCTCGAGCTTGGGCCGGATGGTTGGCTCCGAGACAAGGCGGGAATCCGGAAAGACTGGAAGCGGACGAAATCCGCCTACTGTTACCGGGAAACTGCGGTAGATGCCTTTGCCGAGCTGTTGAACGCCATCGATGCAGAACATCTTCTCATAAGTTACAGCACCGATGGGATCATTCCCTTCGGAACCCTTCGGGAACTCTGTTCAACTCATGGAGAGGTGTCCATCCTCACGAATGAGTACATCACCTACCGGGGTGGTAAGCAGAGTAACCTTCGCCGGGATCGGAATGTGGAGTTCGTGCTTTGGGTCTGGAAGGGTGGCAAGTCGAAGGGGGTTCCTCTTCATTCCATGCGAATGGTGGAACCGATACCCGCCCTAGCCAAAAGCGATATGCGGGAACTGGACCGAGTCCTTGTATTCCATAGGCTTCAATTGCTCCTACGGAGGGTATACCGGAGAGAGGCATTACGCGCGGCCTACAGAGTACAACCTGAAGGGGAGAAGCCGAACCTATATCGGGTACAGATTCCTCTAAAAACTACCAGTCTATTCGTTTCGTTCCGTTACCTGGTGGAACCAGAATGCCCTATGGAGCTCTACCGTCTTTCGATGGAGGATCTTTTTCTACTGGAAGAACGGCTCCAGTCGGCTGTATGCATCACCCGGAAGGACGAACTGGACACTCTCCTTTCCGTGTTTCCTGACACAGTGGGGAGGGATCGTTCCCGTTACCAGAAAAAGATCCTCAACGTATTGCGTAAGTTGGCACACCGGAAGTATCAAGCCCTCTTTTGGGAGTCCTGGGAAAAGGTGGAGCAGCTATTCTCATTCCGTCCGTATATCCATGCTTCGAAAGCTCATATCGATGGACAGTTCCGCTGGAAGGAAGAGTTGAACAGGATTCGGACGATAGCGGAACTCCGATTTTCCGATCGGCAACGCGTAGGGAACGAATAACTGAAGGGTATTGGAACCGAGGTCTAGGTGTATCCGAGTAAATAAATATTGACTTGACTATATATAAAAATATTGATATTCTTATACCCGTATTCTACCGATGCACAGTTTTAGGAGGTCCCATGCGGGGAGTTACGAAAAAGTTCGTCATTGTGGGGGGTGTTGCTGCGGGAGCAACGGCCGCTGCCCGGATTCGGAGGCTGGATGAGGAGGCAGATATTGTGCTTCTAGAAAGAGGTCCGTATGTATCCTTTGCGAACTGTGGTCTTCCCTACCATATCGCAGGAGAGATCGAAAAAAGGAGCAAGTTACTTCTTCAGACACCCGAAGGGTTCTTCAGTCGATACCGGGTAACCGTGCGGTTGAACTCGGAAGTTGTTTCCATCGATCGAACGGCAAAGACCGTAACGCTGAGGAATGGGGATCGTATTCCCTACGACTATCTTATTTTGGCTCAGGGGGGAGTTCCCATCATGCCTTCCCTGCCAGGAGTGGAGCTTCCCCATGTGTTTAAACTATGGACCATCCCTGACATGGATGCCATCCATCGGTACATTAAAGAAAAAGCCCCAAAGTCGGCTGTTGTGGTAGGAGGAGGGTTCATTGGACTAGAGACCGCAGAAGCCTTTGTGAAAAGAGGTCTTCAGGTATCCATCGTGGAACTGATGGACCGTCTCATGCCCCATCTAGACCTCCCTTATGGTCGAAAGATCCAAGAGCGGTTTGAGAAAGAAGGAGCATCGGTTTTTCTGGGAACAGGGCTTTCCGCCATAGAGCAAGGGCGAGTGATCCTGCAGAATGGAACCGCCCTACCTGCGGATCTGGTTCTCCTTTCCGTTGGAGTACGACCCAACGTGGAGCTGGCAAAGAACGCTGGTCTTGCATTGGGCGCAACGGGAGCACTGGAGGTGGATTCCTACCTTCGGACAAAGGATCCATACATTTGGGCTGCCGGAGACATGGTGGAGGTGGTTTCCCGCATAACAGGGGGGAAGGTTCGTATTCCCCTGGCAGGACCTGCCAACCGACAGGGGCGAATTGCCGCTACCAATGCGGTAGCTACCCTCGCGAAAGAACTTGGATTGGAATCTCCTAAACCGATTTCCTATAGGGGTGCGTTGGGAACTTCAGTGGTAAAAATCTTCGATGAAACCGTGGCAAGCACAGGATTATCCCTTGTAGCTGCTAAGAGGGCTGGGTTCAAAGCCCGAGAAGCGACGATCCTGAAGCCAAATCATGCTACCTATTACCCTGGTTCCGAAGATATCCTCCTTACCCTCGTGTATGAGGAATCTACAGGTCGATTGCTGGGTGCAGAAGCTCAGGGAAAAAGCGGCGTAGAGAAGAGGATCGATGCGATGGCAGTGGCACTTTCTGCGGGGCTAACCGTGGAGGAGTTGGCAGAGGTAGATTTTGCCTACGCACCACCTTACTCTTCAGCCAATGACCCGTTGAACATTGCAGCCTTTGCTGCCTCCAACGCTCGATCGGGGTACTGTCCGATGGTTTCAGCTGAAGAGCTGCACCCGTGGATCGTGAAAAACCTAAAGGATGAGAAGATCGGGGAGGTAAGCACGCATCCATCGGTTGAACCTCTCTTTCTCGATGTGCGGACCTTTGGAGAGTACCAGAGGGAACATCTTCGGGGCTCTATTCATATTCCCTTGGACGAAGTACGGGATCGATGGGAAGAAATCCCTCAAAACCGACCCATTCGGGTGATCTCTTCGGGTGGATACGAAGGTCACCTGGCAACCCGACTCTTGATGCAGAAAGGGGTTACCGATGTGGCGAATTGTTCCGGAGGGTGGGCTGTGTTACGCCTTGTCCTCGGAAGTATGATAGAAAGAAATTAAAGAAAAGGAGTCTAACGATGACAGGAACCACACTAAAAGAAAAGATTCAAGCAGGAGCCTTAGTGGTGGATGTTCGAACCGAAGACGAGTTTCTTGATGGAGCGTATCCGGGAGCGATCAATATTCCTGTTGGAGAAATTCTATCTAGAATGAATGAACTTGGGCCAAAGGATCGTCCCATTGTACTGTACTGTGCAACTGGATCCCGGAGTGCTCTGGCTGCAAAACTCTTGAAGGTTTCAGGATTCAAAGATGTAACCAACGCAGGCGGACTGGAGGATATGCCTCGATAAGGGTGGGGCTTTTCAGGATTCATTCCCGACTTCTGGACAGAAAAGGGGTATCCCATTATAGTTTTTGGCAATGGATGAACCCCTGAAAGATGTATCCCAATTGTCCTTCTATCTGGTGGGCATCAAGGGCACTGGAATGGCTGCTCTAGCAGAACTTTTGGTGCGCTTGGGAGCTCACGTTCGAGGTTCGGATACCCATGATACGTTCTACACCGACGGGATCCTACAGGCCTTAGGGATTCCTTATGCGGAAGGATTTCGAGAGGAGAATCTTGATCCATCGGTGGACTACGTAGTGTACTCGGCGGCGTATAACCCTGAAACCCACCCCGAATTGGTTCGGGCAAGAAGATTAGGTCTTCCTCTCGTTTCCTACCCCGAGGCTTTGGGAGCCTTGTCCGCTACCTTACCCTCGGCAGGGGTGTGTGGGGTCCATGGGAAAACGACCACTACAGCCTTAGCAGGTACTCTAGTAAAAGCTACGGGTCTAGGAGGATGTGTCCTTGCGGGGAGCGCAGTGGCGAACTTCGGGAATCGGTCCACCTACTTTGGCGGAAAGGATTTCTTCATAGCGGAGACCTGTGAATACCGGCGGCATTTCCTTCATTTCCATCCCCGCTGGATCGTGCTGACCAGTATCGAAGAGGATCATTTGGACTATTTCCGTGACT
The DNA here is from genome assembly GCA_026418195.1 of Spirochaetota bacterium. Lineage (GTDB taxonomy): Bacteria > Spirochaetota > Spirochaetia > DTKZ01 > DTKZ01 > DTKZ01. The sequence continues at coordinate 11,093 of JAOABU010000097.1, forward strand.
ACGAGGATATCCTACAGGCTTTTGTAGAGTACGGGCAGCGATTGCCCGAAAAAGGGACCCTCATTTTTTGTGCGGACGATCCTGGCGCTACCGAAGCGGCCATTCAAATCCTCCGGGCCCGACCTGACATCTGGGCCATTCCCTACGGAACCACGGCGGAGGGTCCCTATCGAATCTTCGGGATCCAAACGGGTAAGGGATCTACCCGGTTTCAGTTGGACGGGTTTCCCCTCGCTTTCGAAATCCATGTGCCAGGCGAACATACCGTACGGAATGCCACGGCCGCCATCGCCCTCGTGTGCACGATTCGGGAACAATTGATGCAGGAATCGGGTGAAGGGGGATCCTGTGCGGATGCCATTGAAGAGGGTCTCGTGGAAGGCTTATCGCAGTTCCGGGGTTCCAAACGTCGGAGCGAGATCCTGGGGGAGGCATCAGGAATACTCATTGCCGACGATTATGCCCATCATCCCACAGCCATTCGAAAGACCCTGGAAGGGTTCCGTTCCTTCTATCCCGAGCGCCGACTCGTGGTTGACTTCATGTCCCATACGTATTCCCGTACGAAAGCTCTGTTAGAGGAGTTCGCCCAATCCTTTCAAGTAGCGGATGCAGTAATACTGCATAAAATTTACGCCTCTGCTCGGGAAACGAACGATGGTTCGGTAACTGGACAGGACCTGTTTCGGGCAGTGCAACGAAACCATCCCGAAGTGTACTACTTCGAGGAGGTGATGGACGCTCTTCCTTTCCTGAGGGAATACCTGAAAAGCGGGGATCTCTTTATTACCCTAGGAGCAGGAGACAACTTCCGTCTCTCCCATGCCCTTTTCGATGAACTGATACACCACGCTCAAGCCCAGACACCTCCAACCCGAATACCGTCGGATCTGTTCGACTCAAGGAGTAAACCATGAAGAGCATGACCGGATATGGGTATGGAGAAGGGGGAAGCGATTCTCTTCATTTCAGCTTGGAACTGAAATCTCTCAACAACCGGTTCCTCGATATCTATGTAAATTTACCCCTTACCCTCAGTCCTCTGGAACCTCGGGTGCGGGAGTTCCTTCAGCAACGGATCCAGCGGGGAAAGGTGGAAGTCTACATCAAGATGAAGGAGACGCAGGAACACCTAAGCGTGAGGGTAGATGAAGGGGTGGTGAGGGGGTACTTGCAAGCTCTCAGGACTCTTGCTTCGTATGCGGATACTCCAGAGGAGATTCGACTGTCCCATCTGTTACGGTTAGAAGGGATCTTGCAAGTAGAAAAGCACCGGGATATAGAGGAGTACTGGAAGGTACTCTACCCCTTACTGGAAAAAACCTTTCATACCTTCGATGCTTCTCGCGTTCAGGAAGGGGAAGCTCTGGAAAAAGATATCTTGGGTTTGATCGGAAAGATCGAGGCAGAAGTACAGGTGATCGAAGGGAAACTCCCCGAGCTCAAACGGTTCTACACGGAAACCATCCGAAACCGGATGGAGGAACTCTTATCCGATAAGGTAGATGAGGCACGGATGTTGAGCGAAGTAGCCATCTTACTAGTGAAATACTCGGTAAACGAAGAACTGGTACGGCTAAAAGCTCATCTAGATGCCTTTCGGAAGATCCTGAAGGAAGAGGGGGGTATTGGAAAGAAGCTGGATTTTCTTTGCCAAGAGATGAATCGGGAGATTAACACGATTGGCTCCAAGAATGTGCTAGCCGAAGTCACTCGTTCGGTAGTGGACATGAAGGATGCCCTGGAAAATATTCGAGAACAGATTAGGAATATCGAATGAACCTAAAGCCAGGAATCAAGATTGCCATCTCGGGGAAAAGTGGCTGCGGAAACTCTACGGTCAGCCGGCTGACTGCCCAACGGTTGGGATTGCGAATGATCAACTATACGTTCCATACGGTGGCTGAGGAAACAGGAATTGAATTCCATGCCCTTTGCAGGATGGCGGAAACGGATCCCCAGTGGGACCTTCTCGTGGATACCCGTCAAGTGGAACTGGCACGGGAAGGTAACTGTGTACTGGGAAGTCGACTAGCCGTATGGTTACTGACGGATGCGGACCTGAAGGTGTTTCTCGATGCTCCCCTCGAGGTTCGAGCCCGAAGGATCCATAAGCGAGAAGGTGGAGACTTCGATACAGTCCTTCGGCAAACTCAGGAACGGGATGAACGGGATCACGCTCGGTTTCTCAAGCTCTATAAGATCGACAATAACCATTACCAATTCGTAGATCTCATCATCGATACCACCGACCTGACGCCAGAAGAAGTGGTAGATCGAATCGTAGAGCGGGCCCAACAGATTCCCTCTCCTGATCCTACAAGATAAAGGACCGCAATAAACGGACTTGCGATAAGATAACAATATAGGAGGTGGTCCGATGGGTGCAGAAGAGAGAACAAAAAGGACTCATTCCGCTGGACTTGAAAAGTTATTGAACCCTCATACAGTTGCGGTGATCGGGGCCTCCCCAAAGGAAGACCGAATTGGAGGGATCATCCTGAAGGAACTTACCCGGTCCCACTGCCTTCTGTATCCCGTGAACCCCAAGTATCAAGCATTGCGTGGGTTGCGCTGCTATGCTTCGGTACTAGATGTTCCTGACCGGCTAGATCTCGCCGTGATCACGATTCCCGCTTCTGGGGTTCCCAATGTGTTAGAGGAATGTGGGCTCAAGAGGATCCCCTATGCCATCGTGGTAGCGGGTGGATTTGGGGAAACCGGGGAAGAGGGAAAGCGTCTACAGGATCGACTGGTAGAGATCCGTTACAAGTATGGGATTCGGATCCTTGGTCCCAACACGTTGGGCGTATTTTTCCCCGAACAGAGTTTCGATACCATTTTCGTGGAACACGGAGACAAGTCCTTGGCGGGTGGGGGGGGGACGGCCGTCATCTCACAGAGCGGTTCAGTAGGAATCGAAGCGTTGGGGTTGGCTAGTAACATTGGCTTTGGACTACGGACGTTCGTTGGGTTGGGGAACAAGTGCGACCTGGATGAACTGGATTTCCTGAACTACTTTGCCAAAGAACCGGGCACTCGGTTAATCGCTTTCTACTTGGAAAACATCAACGAAGGCAGGCAGTTTCTGAAAGCTTGTCGAACGGTAAGTCAAGACAAACCTATCGTAGGACTGAAGGCGGGTCGAACCGCGTCGGGAGCCTCAGCAGTGAGTTCTCACACGGGACGTCTGGCAGGAATGGATCTGGTGGTAGAGGGGGCCTTTCGTCAGTATGGGATCCTCCGGGTACAGGATGACGAAGAACTTACCGATGTTTGCAGGGCCCTGGAAACGTGTCCCTTACCCCAGGGGAACCGGGTAGCGGTGTTGAGCCCTGCGGGAGGATACGGGGTGATTTGTTCCGATTACATTGAAACGCCCCATTCCTTCACTCCCCTTCAGATGGCCCGCCTCCTACCGGAAACGGAACAGCGGATCCGGTCCGTCACCCTTCCCTTTGCCTCCTGTCACAATCCAGTGGACATCACAGCCAGCGCCTCGGGAGAAATGTATGGTCAGGCGATGGAGGCGATCCTCCAGGATCCTGGGGTGGACATCCTGATATGTCTCGTATTTTGGAGCCCGCCCGGCATCGAAGACGACCTTCTGGATATTATTGCACGAAGGGTAAAGGGGTCAAACAAGCCTGTCCTTGTGTTCACGACGTATGGACCTTTCACGGATCGATACCTGTTGGAGTTCTGGAAGCGGGGAGTAGTGGGATATTCTTCCATTGAACGTACCGTTCGTGCTGCTCGGTTTCTAGTGGAACGGAGCATGCAGCTGGAACGCTTTGCGTTAGAGAAAAGTGAAGCGGGTGCACGAAAAGAGCCCTCTCCACCTCTCCAGGTGTCGGTTAGTCGACCCAAACGCTCCATCCGTCGGGTGGTAGAACAGTGGCTTTTGAACCTTAAGGAGCCTGGCAAGCCAGACGAGTATGAGGCCAAAGATCTGTTGCGCCGGTTCGGAATTCCTGTGCCCCGGGGAGTACGGGTACCTCCGTTTCTAAGCAGAGGTCAGGATTCAGGGCTGTATAAAATGAAAGAAGAGGCTGTGAAAAGAGGTATGAAGGCACTGTTGCCGAAACGGTTTACTTTTCCAGCTGTGGTAAAGGTTTGCGGAGCTAGTTTCCTGCATAAAACAGAACTGGGAGGGGTGAGAATAGGGGTGCTGAAAGGTGAACTGGAAGCCGTTCTATCGGATTTTCAACATCGCTTTCCCGGTGCCTTTCTTCTGGTGGAGGAACAGGTGGACTTCCTTCCGCCAGAACTCCTTGTCGGAGGCCTCGAGGATCCCCAGTTTGGAATGGCGCTGATACTAGGAGCGGGTGGGGTGCTTACCGAGGTGTACAAGGATGTTACCAGTCGCCTCTGTCCCCTTATGGTTCAGGAAGCGGAGCGAATGCTTTCTGAACTCAGGATTCGACCCCTGTTCGAAGGCTACCGAGGCCTACCGTTCGACCGAAACGGACTGGTACAGCTTCTGGTGGGGGTTTCTGAACTTCTCGCTGCCTCCGAAGGAGTTTTGTCCCAGGTGGACTTGAATCCTGTGGTATACAGCCGTGAACGGGGATGGGTTGTCCTGGACGCGAAGATCGTGTTGTGCGGCATCGGAAGTCCGGGCGGATCTTTGAGGTAGATCTCATCTTCCCCTTGACTTCCCCTCTCACTCTCCGTATCTTACCCATGTAGTAATAATTGCAAATAATTTGCATTTTTGGAGGCGCTTATGCGTCTACGGCCGAGAGCGACATGGGCGGGATTGAAGCTTATTGCGGTGATAGGAATCGGTTTAACCATCGTCCTTTCCCTCTCTGCGGGGGGAAAAAAAGAACTTACCTCGCCAACTCCCCAAGTAAATGCTGGAAAACCCGTAGTAGTGGTGAGTATCCTTCCGCAAAAGTACTTCGTGCGACGAATTGGAGGTGACTCCGTATCAGTGTTGACCCTAGTGGGGCCCGGGCAAAACCATCATACCTATGAGATAACCCCGAGGCAGATGGAAGAATTGTCCATGGCAAAGGTATGGATCCTGGCGAACATCGATTTCGAGGACAGGATCAAACAAAAAGTCGCTGCTCTGTACCCGAACCTTACGCTAGTGGATGGGACAGCAGGGGTCAAGTTCCGATTGCTGGAGGCTCACGACCATGATGCTGACCCGAAGGGGGAAAGGGAAAAGACCCATGAACTGGAGCGAGACCGGCATACCTGGTTGGGGCAGGAGCCTGCGAAGATTCTGGCGGGTCACGTTCAGAAGGCGTTAGGTCGATTGATGCCCCATAAAGTCGAGGAGTTTCAAAAAAACTATGACTCATTGGTTCGGGAGATCGATGGTGTGTTCAATGAGTTGAAGAAGGATTTGGCTCCTTTAAAGGGAAAATCGATCTATGTGTACCATCCAGCCTTCGGCTACTTTCTGGATGAGTTCGAGATCGTACAGAAAGCGGTCGAAACAGGTGGAAAAGAACCGAATCCGCAGACCCTTGCATCCCTGATACAGAGTGCAAAGAAGGACAGGGTAAAAGCGATCTTTGTGCAAGCACAGTTCCCTACCCAAGCGGCTCAAACCCTGGCAAAGGAACTTAAAGCGGAGGTTGTTCCCCTGGATCCTCTTGCGGAGAACTGGCTTGAAAATATTCGAAGGATGGGAGAAGCGTTGAAAAAGGCTATACGGTGAACGGCATCGCTGGGTATTATACTTTATGAAGAATGTCAGAACCATGGTAAGCAGGGGCATACAGAAGGACATTGTGATCCAGTTCGAAGGGGTAGCTTTCTCGTACGGAAGCATTGCTGTCCTAGAAAACGTGCATTTTCATATTCATCGGGGAGAGTTCATTGCATTGGTAGGACCTAACGGTGCGGGGAAATCCACGGTGCTGAAACTCCTTCTCGGTCTGGAAAAACCCAACACAGGAAGGATCCATGTACTAGGAATGGATCCAGAAGATGCGAGGGCTCGGATCGGGTATATCCCTCAGCATGCAGATCTCGATCCGAGCTTCCCTATTTCAGTATGGGAAGTAGTGCGGATGGGACGTTTGCGAGGGTTACAACGGTTTCGCCCGGAAGATAAAGAAGCGATAGCCCGTGCTCTTGCCCAAGTGGAGGTGGAAGATCTTGCCTCCCGTTCCTTTTCAGCCCTTTCGGGTGGACAGCGCCGTCGGGTCTTGGTAGCCCGAGCGTTAGCGGCGGAACCGGAGATCCTTGTGATGGACGAACCTACTACCAACATGGATGCGGAAAGTGAAACCCGTCTCTATAAAACCCTAGGTAATCTCAAAGGCAACACCACGATCCTCATCGTTACCCATGATACAGAGTTCGTTTCTGCGTTGACGGATCGGGTTCTTTGTGTGGGTAAGCGATCAACGGATGGAAAGGCTCATGCCTTAGTCCAGCATCGGACGGTTCAGGTGCCGGAAAGTCCGTTAGATCTGTATGGAGGGCAGGTGGCAAAGGTCCTTCATGAGGAAACGCTCCCAGAGGATAGTTGCTGCATCGAAGTCAGATCCGGTGTAGAGGGGAAGGTATGAGAGGGTTCTTCAACGCTCTCCTTGATCCTTCGCTTCCCTTCCTCCGGAACGCCCTGTATGCGGGAATCCTATCCTCCATCTTATTTGGAGTGGTGGGAGCGGTAGTTACGGTGAGACGGATTGCAGGGTTAGCGGGCTCCATCTCCCATGCGGTTCTTGGGGGGATCGGTCTATCCCTATTCCTGTCGGTCCATAAGATCGTCCCTGGAATGAGCCCTCTCACAGGAGCCCTCGGGTTTGCTATCCTATCCGCCCTTATTATTGGGTTGGTGTCTCTAAAGGCGAAACAGAGGGTAGACACAGCGATCAATGCTATCTGGGCCATTGGGATGAGCTTGGGTGTCCTGTTCCTGGCCAAGACTCCCGGGTATACGGACCTCATGAGTTATCTTTTTGGGAATATCCTATTTATTTCTACCCAGAATCTAGTCCTACTAGCTATCCTCGATGTTGGGATCCTGTTCCTAGCCTATCGATTTTACCCCCAGCTGGAAGCTTCTGCCTTCGATGAAGAGTTCGCTAAAGTGCGGGGAGTGCCTACCGAAGTTCTTTTCCTGGTAATTCTGGTCCTTACTGCCGTGGCCGTGGTACTCCTGCAAACTTTTATCGGTCTAGTGATGGTGATCGCCATGCTGACCCTACCACCCGGGACCGCTTCCCATCTATCCCGAAACCTTGTCTCCCTCATGGTATGGGGGGTGGTGTTTTCGTTCCTGTTCACTTTCGGCGGATTAGCGTTGAGTTGGATTTACGACCTACCTACTGGTGCCATGGTGGTGGTCGTTGCAGGAGCAGTGTATTTGGTGGGAACAGGAGTAAAGGCACTGAGATTGAAGGGTAAGTTTCAAAAGAATTAAAGATGAAGAAGAAACGTTAGATCAATGGTATAAAATAAAATAGGTATTGTATTACTGCTGTACCATTCATTACTCCGTTAGGAAGCGCTTTTCATTTGTACATAGTAATTTCTCTCTTTCTCCTATGAGTACATACTTGCAATTCTCTTATAGGGTTATAACCAAGAGGTTGTATGACTAGCCTAGGAAAAATTGGGCGTAAGGTAATGCTGGATTGGTAAAAAGCGATTTTTCTCAGCAAATAACAGAACGCTGAATTTGGATTTTCGAATTTCAGGTAAAAATTGTATTGCCAATATGCAAAAGGGTAGTAATATAACAACAAATATGGAGCAGGAGGTACTACATGAACAGTGGGAATAAATATTTGTATCGACATTCTATTTTCTTTATAAGTATGAGTTTGATTACCTCGTATGGATTCGCTGGAGGCGTTTCTGAGAAAAAAATTGAGTCAAAGATTGTTAAGATCGCTAATTTTTATGCACCTTCACATCCTGTGAACGTTTATTTACGTGAAAAGTTTGTTCCGCTGATATCTGAAGGAACCCAAGGTCGCTATGAGGTAGAAGTCTATGATAGTTCGAGCTTGGGGGCGGAGAGAGAATTAACTGAAGGAGTAAGAATCGGAACCATTGAGATGGGAATTGCTGGAAGGTTGTTATCCGCAACATACCCAAAACTAAAAGTTCTGGAATTGTCTTTTATGTTCAGCGATTATGAACATTGCTGGAAGGTATTCGATGGACCATTAGCTAAAGATTTTGAATCGGAGTTTGATAAGGCAGGATTGAAAGTGCTGGCATGGATTGGTAACGGGTTCAGGGTATTCTCGAACAGCGTTAGGCCAATAAAATCAGTAAATGATTGTGTGGGAATAAAAATGAGAATGCCAGAAAACGAAGTGTATGTAAACACAGCAAAGGCGCTAGACTTCACCGTAGTTACTATGCCTCTTTCGGAGGTTTTTAACGCTCTAAGCACGAAAGTGATCGATGGGCAAGATAATCCGATCGCGACACTTTATGCTTCCAAGTTTTATGAAGTCCAAAAGTATGTAGCCATAACAAACCATATTTTCAGTCATGGTTCCATTGTAATTAACACCAAACTATGGACTACGGTATCCGATAGAAAGGAAACTCCTTGCTGAAGGGGATAATGATCTGATTGCTAAAATTAAAGCCGCCGGTCTAGAGTTCACCTATCCCAAATTGGAAGAATTCAGGAATGCAACAAAAAACGTAAGAGACGTTTTTGCAAAGAACTATGATTGGACTCCCTCTTTAATCGACAAGATAATAGCAGCTGGAAATAAATGAAAATAGGTGAGATAGCCGTGCTCGATATGGCACGGTGAAAGTTTTATTGGAGTATATTATGAAAGGGGTTGCATTCACAATAAAACTTTTTGAAAACATTCTGAAAGCTACAATTATTGGAATTCTATTTTGTATGGTTATACTAGTTTTTTCCAATGTGATAGCTCGATACTTTTTCCATTCGGCAATTACTTGGGCTGATAAAATTGCTCGTTTTCTTTTCATCTGGCTTACCTTTTTAGGTACAGCTTTGGCTCTGCATCAAGGTTTACATATAGGCATGGACGTTTTAACGTCACGCTTGAGTGTGAGAAAGAAGAATGTTGTAGAGATTGCTGGTTTCATTTTTATACTTGCATTTCTTTTAGTAGTATGGTTATTATTTAGTTTCGTAGTCGTAAAGGTAAATTTAGGGTATAAAGCTCCGGGAAGTGGTCTGCCTATAGTGCTTGTCTATTTTATTGGTCCTATAGCCTCCTTTTTCATGATTGGTTTTTCTATAGGGCATGTAATCCATCTCATTAAAAATTTGAAGGCTTAAATATAGGGGAAATTCATGTTGTTCTGGTTTCTGGGTATATTTATACTATTATTGCTTATGGGAATTCCTATCTCTTTTTGTCTTAGTATAACTATGCTTTTATTGGTATTAACACAGACTACACTTCCGCTCATTTTAATACCACAACAGCTCATTATTGGAGCGGACAACTTCACTCTTATGGCTATACCTTTCTTTATGCTTGCTGCTAAGTTCATGAGTGGTGGAGGAATCACGAAACGAATCATGGATTTCGTGAACTCACTTATAGGATGGATTACAGGTGGTCTGGCTTTAGTTAATGTAGGGGCTAATATGCTAATGGCGGGATTATCAGGTTCATCAGTAGCCGATGCGGCTATGATGGGATCGATTCTTATACCTGCAATGAAAGAAAAAGGCTATAGCGCAGATTTTTCTGCAGCTCTCACATCATGCGCATCAACTATAGGAATTATTATCCCTCCGAGTATTCCTATGATCCTGCTAGGATTTATTTCTAACATATCCGTTGTTAGACTATTCTTAGGAGGGGTTTTCCCAGGAATTTTGGTTGGTGTGTTTCTTATGGGAGTAGCCTACTATTATTCTCGAAAGAATGGCTATCCTAAGGAGAATCGTGTAGGATTACGGGAGATAGGTAAAAGATTTGTCTCAACTTTTGGGCATTGATGCTTCCTGTTGTTATCATGGGAGGGATTCTGGCTGGAATATTTACGGTTACTGAAGCTTCCGCGATATCTGTGGTATATGCTTTTATTGTTGCTAAGTTTGTTTATCGGGAATTGACCTGGCGTAAATTATTGGAGGCTTTTCTTAAAGCGGGAATTAACGCAGCTACTATCATGTTTATCGTAACTACAGCATATGGTGTCGCATGGCTCTTGAATAGTGCACAGGTTCCTCAAAAGATAGCTTCAAGCTTGAGAATGCTGACATCGAATCCTTTAATGTTTCTTTTCTTGGTCAATATTTTACTTTTAATTGTAGGCGCTGTAATGGACCTTACTGCTGCTCTTCTTATACTTGGTCCCATACTGCTGCCTATTGCCGTACAATTCGGACTAAATCCCATTCATTTTGGGGTAGTGTTTGTGACCAATCTCGCAATAGGTTTAGTGACTCCACCAGTTGGTTCTTGCTTATATTTAACTGTCAATTTTTCGGGTGAATCCGTTACAAAAATCATTAAAGCTTCAATACCATTTTTAACAGTAGAAATACTGGTTCTTTTTTTAATTACCTATATAGAACCGATTGTCATGTGGTTGCCGAGATACCTTCTCCGATAAAATAGTTATATTATTAACATTCTTCTAAATTTTGCCTACCGATACAATCCTGATGAAATGCGCAAAGTGAAGCAGAATTAACTAATTGAGAGAAAGGTTTTGAAGTTTCAATCAGAATTTGCTGGTACTTGATCTAATTAGTAAGTATTAAACTGACGCTGAGATGGAAACGCATGTCATTAAAATTGCAGTGGAAAATTGAGAAAAAGAATGGATCGTTTCTTTTTCTAATAAAAAGTGGAAAGAGAATGAACTTAGAATTGCTCTCATTCCTTCCATGATGATGGATGAGCAGGATGTTTGGTTTGCTCGAATTTTTATAGGAAGATTACGAGAAAAGACTAATCGTTAGTCCTTTTCACATGAATCCTGTAGTAATATTTAAAAACTATTGACAAAACTCATATTTGTTGTAAAAATACTACAATTAGTAATCATACTACAGGAGGTTTAAATGAGAAAGCTTGTAGTCTTCGTCTGTATGGTGGGTTTAGTATTGTCAGCCTGGAGTGGAGGCAAGCAGGAAACTGAAAAATTGGTGATTAAAATTGGATACGGTACTGCGGGGGGGCCAATTCATGACGCTGCAATGGAACTGGAAAAGCGGATCGAAGCTGCTGATCCGAAGATCGACATTCAAGTATTCCCTGGTGGCCAGTTAGGTTCAGAAGGTGAGATAGTGGGGCAGTTGCAGGCAGGTCTAACCGACCTCCTACCGACAACCACAGGTCCTTTAGGACAGCACAATCCCATCTACTATGTACTGGAAAGCCCTTTCATATTCTTTTCTGAAAGCCAGGTCGACAAGATTTTGGATGGGCCGGTTGGAGAAAAGTTTCTTAAAGGATTGGAGTCAAAAGGGCTCATAGGGATTGCCTTCTGGGAAAACGGGTTCCGCCAGATAACAAACAACATCCGTCCGATTAAGGCACCTTCGGATCTGAAAGGAATCAAGTTGCGGACCCAACAGAACCAACTGCATATGAAGTATTTCAACGATTTGGGTGCAAATCCAACTCCCATGGCGTTCACCGAAATTTACAACGCATTGGCAACGAAGGTGGTTGATGGTCAGGAGAATCCCTTTTCGTTAATAGCTACCAACAAATTCTACGAGGTGCAAAAGTACGTTTCAAAAACAGACCATGTGTATTCCGCTGTTCCCTTTTTCGTCTCCAAAATAAAATGGGACAAATACCCACAAAAGACTCAAAAATTATTATGGGATACGATCGCTGAGTTACGTTTATGGCAAAGAAAAAGAGGAAGGGATTTACAGGGTCAGTATCTCGCGGAAATTTCCAAGAAATCGGAAGTGTACATCCTCACCGATTCAGAGAAGAGCGCGTTCCAAGCTGCAGCAACCGGAGCTTACACATGGGCGAAGCAACAGTATGGAACATCATATGAATCATTGTTAACCGAAGTTTTAGAAGCCGTAAAAAAGTAAATACAGCTGGGGGAGAGGATGGCGGGAAAAATCGTTATATTCATTAAAAACGTTGAACTGGCGGTCTTGAGCGTCCTTGGGCTTGGCGCCACAACTATAATGGTGGTAAACGCTACAGGTAGGTACATATTAGGGAGCTCTATCGCGTGGGCTGAAGAGGTTGTACGGATCCTTTATGTCTGGGCAGTGTTCATTGCCATCAGTCATGGGTTCATTGAACATCAGCATATAGGGTTTAAGAACATTTCTTCCAGCACGCGAACCACCAGATATCTCTCGGACGTATTGTATGCCGCCTCTCTCTCTTTCGTCGGTAGTGCTTTGAGTTATTATGGTTGGATGTATAATTCCATGACGGGAGCAGTCCCTTTGCCAGGTACAAACCTTCCTACGGCGATTCTTATGCTCCCGGGAATACTTTCCGGAATCCTTTGGACGATCCTAGGGATCATTAGATTGTATCAATTAGTATTTATCCGCGAAAGATAAGGATAACGTATGAATACCTTATTCCTGTACCTATTTTTCTTTGGATTGTTTTTCATCGCGGGAGTTCCTATCGTTCTTTCTCTGTCGGTTGCCTCTTTGATCATGTTGATTGTAAGTGGTTTGGGACTATTGAGCTTCGCTCAAAAATTCATGGTTTCGATGGACAATTTCAATCTTACAGCGATGTTTTTTTTCATCTTCGCGGGTGAATTGATGAACAATGGCGGTATGACGAGAAGAATAGTCTCGGCGGTCTCAAGGCTAGTAAAGGGAATACCCGGAGGTCTTCCCATAGTAGCCCTCATTTCATGTGCGTTTTTTGCAGCGATAAACGGTTCCGCCATCGCTACTTCCGTCGCTATAGGTTCGATCATGTATCCTGCCATGGTTAAACAGGGATATCCACCTGCCTTCTCTGCATCTGTAATAGCCGCAGGTGGTATTGTAGGCCCTATAATTCCACCTTCCATTCCTATGATCGTATATGGGGCAGCGACTGGTGATTCAATCGCTGCTTTATTTAGCGGAGGTATTCTATTAGGAATCCTGATCACAGTTGGTGAAGTGGTCGTCGCTTACTTTGTCTCCCGAAAGAAAGGATATGGTAGAAACATCGAAACCTTGGATTTGGGTTCATCCAAGGGCATTATGTGGGCACTGATCTTCCCCATCATTATTTTCATAACAATCATAGGCGGTATCATGACGGCCACCGAGACTTCTGCATTGGCTGTCTTTTACGCTTTTTTCGTGGGTAAATTTATTTACAAGGAGTTGGAATTCAAGAAGATTCCCTTGATGATCTTGAATGCAATGAAAGGTACGGGAGCCGTTATGGCAATCGTAGGAGCGGCCACAGCTGTTGGTTGGGTTTTGACTTTCCAGAGGGTACCTCAGCAGATAACGGAAGTGATGGTTGCTTCAATCAAGAATCCTTCATTATTCATGCTTTTAAGTTTCGGAATACTTTTTATCGTAGGCATGATTATGGATTTGACGCCAGCAATTTTAATCCTGACTCCCATTTTTATGGGGCCAGTCAAGGCTTTTGGAATCGATCCTGTGTATTTTGGTGTATTTTTCTGTACCGTACTAACTGCAGGTCTTATTACCCCTCCGGTTGGAACGTTGATCTATCTGGGATGTTCTCAATCGAAAGCATCCTTTGGTGAGCTAGTCAGATGGTTAATTCCCTTCATCATCGTTGTGTATCTCGTACTGTTCTTTACGGTTCTATTCCCGGATCTACTTACTTTTTTGCCGAAACATGTATTTCATCTTTATTGAGGACTTAGGATGCGAATTATGGAAGCAAATGTATTAGCAGTAGATATAGGCACCTCATCCGTAAGAGCAATGCTATTTCGTACGGATGGCTCTATCGTTGCAAAAGAACAGGTTCCCTATGCAGTTGAAAGGCCGCGTCCAGGATTTGAAGAACAGGATCCTGAGCTCCTGAAACGGGAGACTGTTCGAGCCATTGGCGCATGCTTACAAAAGAATAAATCCGAAGCCAGCTCTGTGAAAGCTATATGTTTTTCTTCTCAGATGTATGGAATCTTCGCGTTAGACAATAACCATGTTCCATTATGCAACATTATCCTATGGTCCGATAGCCGAGCGGAGAAACAAGCTAAATCGGTTAAGAAAAGTACAAACTCAGGGCCTTTTTATGATCACACAGGATGCCCGGCGAATTCCATCTATCCTGTGTACAAGATTGCATGGCTCCGCGAAGAAGCGCCAAGTCTATTTAGGAAAGCAAGAAGGTTTGTTTCTATCAAGGAATATGTCCTGAATGAACTCACTGGGCATTGGTTTGTAGATCATTCTCTCGCATCGGCTACTGGCTTATTCGACATACGTTCACTCAAATGGGATAGAGAGCCGTTGGAGTATGCAGGGGTGGTAGAGGAGATGCTTGCCCGTCCTGTGGCAGGGGAAATGTGCTTCCCCTTCACGAATGAAGTCCTACGTCGAGAATGGGGTTTGCCTCCGGATGTACAGGTATTCCCTGGAGGTGGAGATGGCCCTTTAGCGAATATCGGATCAGGAGCAGCGTTGCAAGGATGGGTGAATATTGATTTGGGAACTTCTGGAGCTGCCCGGGCGACAATTCACGAACCTGCATTCGATGAAGAAGGATCCTTATGGTGCTATTGTATTACGAAGAACTTGTGGGCCTATGGGGGCATTTTAACAAATGTAGGGAACGCATACCAATGGATGGGTACATCAGTGGGGTTTTTTAGAGAGAATCATTCTGAGACGCAATTGTTCGACGTTTTAAATAGGTACGCTGCGGAAGCAGAACCAGGAAGTAACGGGTTGTTTTTTTTACCTTATCTGCGTAAGACTCGTTCTCCTTATTGGGACGACAGATTAAAAGGGGTTATTTATGGACTAAAAGCAGAACATGATATCCGTCATATCACCCGCTCCTTACTAGAAGCCATAGCTTACGATATAGCTGTAATCATAGAAAAGATAAAAGCCAAAATTAAGGTGCAAACTCCAATTCTTCTTACAGGAGGGTTGTCAAGAAATCGGCTTATACCACAGATACTCGCGGATGTGCTGGATACACCGGTTAAGGTTCCACAAAACTCCGAAGGTTCAATAGCAGGCGCCGCAATCCTAGGATTTCATGGTATGGGAATTTTGAAGGATTATTTTTTCCCAAGCCCGAATCTTGAAACAGAAGAGGTGTTCGTACCGGAGAAGTCTTCAGTTCTCACTTACAAAGAATGTAAGAGAAAATACAGTATGTTAGTTTCCATTCCTTGGGACAGGGAAGGTATTCCATGAAGGTGCTAATAACTTCTAAATCGTTCGGGAAATACAGTTATAATGCCGTGCAGTTACTTAAAGATCATGGTATCCAGGTGATCAGAAGTGATGTTCCCAATCCCACTGCAGCGGACATCATTAGACAAATTAAGGATTGTGAAGGCTTGATTGTAGGGAACGATACTGTCAATCGAGAAGTGATAGAAAGCGCACCCAAATTGAAAATCATTCATATGCATGGGACTGGTGTAGATGCGATTGATGTGGATACTGCTACAAGTAGAGGAATCTGGGTTGCGAATGTACCAGGATTGAATAGCAATGCGGTAGCGGAATTGACACTTTGCTTCATGCTTGCTTTAGGAAGGAAACTGTTAAAACATGTAGAGGTAGTGAAGGAAGGAAAGTGGGAACGCGAAGCTGGTAAGGAGATAACAGGTTCCATAGTTGGGATTCTAGGGTTTGGAAACGTTGGTAGACGGATAGTTGAATTATTAAGGGGATTCCAAGCAACGATTATAGGATATGACCCATGGGTAGATCTTGAGTGGGCGAAGAGGGAGAACATATCGCTTTGCTTAGACATGGAAGAAGTGTTTAAAAGAGCGGATTGGTTAATTCTTTCACTACCCTTGAACGCCTCTACAGAAAAGATTGTAAACCATCGTACCTTAAGCATTATGAAATCATCAGCCTACATTGTGAATACAGCCAGGGGTGGTCTGATTGATGAAGAAGCTTTGTTTCAAGCTTTGGAAAGTAAGCAGATTGCAGGAGCTGCTTTGGACGCATTCGCAAAAGAGCCTTTGCCTATGGATTCTATACTTAAAGAAACAGATGCTTTACTTACCCCCCATATAGCTGCGTCAACAATAGAATCCATTGAGAGAGTATCAATGATGGTAGCTAAAAATGTAGTAGACGCTCTAATTCATGGGGTATGCGAAAGCGCAGTGAACAATTCAAGATTGGCAAAAGAATCGAGCTTTGAAAGCTCGAAGAAAAATAATACACAGGAGTATAAAAATGATTAAAGGTTCTTTAGTCCCCAACATTACGATTTTTACAAGCAATGGAGAAATCGATGTTGAAAAAACAGCTTGGCATATGGATTGGATGTTAAGTAAGGGTGTTGATGGTTTATTCCTTACAGGTTCTTACGGAGCAGGTCCCCTTATGTCTGTTGAAGAGAGGATTGAAATCTTTAAGATTGCAAAAAAGGTAGCTTCAAAATACACCGGAAAGGTCCTAATCCCACATGTAGGTTGCATTGATACGAAAAGCACCATTCATCTAGCCCAGGCAGCAGAAAGATTGGGCGTAGATGCTGTAGCATCTGTTCCACCTTTTTATTATAAGCATGAGGAAAATGTGGTCATTCAATTTTACAAAGACCTAATTGACTCGGTGAAAATTCCTGTATTCGCCTACAATAATCCAGAAACAAGTAGGTATACGTTCACTATAAAGGCAGTCAATACGCTAATGGAATACGGTATGGCAGGACTGAAAGATAGCCCATTAAATATAAGTTTCCTTTCCAGGCTTGCGTATGAAGTAGAAGAGAAAAAAAGAGATTTCCAAATTATACCAGGAACTTCTATGGGATGGCTGCCTCTATACTATATGGGTGTTCGGGCAGTCATAGCAGGTATGAACAACTGGGCTCCTGAGATAATCACAGAACTTGTGCGGTCGACTTTCACGGGAGACTTTGATAGAGCAAGGAAAGTCTACATTGTCATGGCTGAGCTTTCGTCAAAAATGCACTTCACTGATTCAACACTAGTGAGTCATTTAGCTTTGCAAGCACGTGGGTATGACGCGGGGTTCCCTCGTAAGCCGATGCTTATTCCGCCATCCTCCGATTCAAAGATTGAAGAAGTAAAAGAAATGCTGATGGGCGCGTTCAATACACTCGGTATTCCATTAGAATAATATCCGGTGATACACTGCATCTATGGCGGAATTAGGGTTTATTGCCGACCAACTCCACCGATTGAGAAAGTCGGAGGTCAAAGTAGCAGAGTGGGTACTATCTTCTCCTGATGAAGTAATTCATTTTTCTGTAAGCGAACTAGCGGACCGAGTAGGTGTAAGCGAGCCGACGGTAATCCGATTCTGTCGAGGTCTCGGATTTAAAGGTTTTCAGGATTTCAAAATTCATTTAGCACAGACTTTAATTCCTTCCGCTAGAAGTATTCACGAAATAGTGAACGGAACAGAAGAACCGCCCGAACTTATCAAGAAAGTATTCGAAGCAAACATAAAGGCAATACAAAATACCCTCTCCACCTTGGACTACAGAAGCGTGGATACGGTAGTAAAAATACTTTCGAAATCTGAAAAGATTATTTTTTTTGGTTTAGGGGGTTCAGCCGTAGTTGCGATGGATGCGTATCACAAATTTTTTCGTATTGGAATTCCCTGCGAATGGTTCAGCGATTCTCATATGGCTATAATGGCCTCTTCCATGATGCGAAAGAATCAAACTTTGATTGCTATATCCCATTCGGGATCTAGCAAAGACGTAGTGGAAACCATAGAGGAAGCAAAAAAAGCAGGAGCAGAAACCGTTGCAATAGTAAGTCAGAAAAAATCGCCAGTCACTAAGCTTGTCCACTATGTGCTTTGTGTAGATTCACCCGAAACGAATTACAAGTTTGAACCCATGTCTTCCAGGATCGCCCAACTATCTGTTATCGATGTGCTTTCGGTAGGTGTGGCTTTTCTTCGGAGCGACGAGGTATTGGAGAATCTTGCTAAAAGCCGAAAAGCGCTGGTTGCAAAAAGGTATTAATTCATATATTAATTCATAAAAAATTCATAAAAGGAATTCAGTTGTAGTGTAGACGTACTTTACTACATTAGGAACAATCTATGGAACGGAAACGAAAAATATTTTTACCCATTTTTTATTTTATGGTGTTACTGGTAGGTAGCATAGGATCCATGGTGCGTGCGGAAGAGGCTACGATGAACATCCGAATCATCGTAGGGAATACCACTCTCAAAGCGAAGATGGTGGATAGCCCTACGACGAGAGATTTCCTTTCCCTTCTGCCGATAGAGGTTACCCTGGAAGATTACGCTCGGACTGAGAAGATCGCATACCTGCCCCGGAAGCTATCTACCGAAGGCGCTCCTGCAGGGATCGATCCTTCGATCGGTGACATCACTTACTATGCCCCCTGGGGAAACTTAGCCATATTCTATAACGATTTCGGCTATTCCCGTGGCCTGATCCTTCTGGGGCGGATCGAATCAGGGATAGAAGCTTTGCGGGTGGATGGTTTTGTACCGGTAAGGTTCGAGAGGGAATGATTGGAGGCGGGTTGAAATACGGTTTCAAGGTTTGATAAGAGCGCCTTGATCAAACCTCCCTTTTTTCTATAATACACTCCAATGAATCACCTACAACCCAAAACTTCTCACTGGGCGGATGTGTATGCGGCCAAGGTCGTGCGTGAGAAGGGAGATAAAGATCTCTATACCTGTGCATCCGGGATTACCCCATCAGGAACAGTCCATATAGGGAACTTCCGAGAAATCATTTCCGTGGAACTAGTTGTTCGTGCTTTGCGAGAGATAGGGAAAAAGGTCCGCTTTATCTATTCCTGGGATGATTATGACGTCTTCCGAAAGGTCCCCAAGAACATGCCTCAGCAGGAAATGCTCCAAGCTCACCTGCGGTGGCCCATTACCCTGGTTCCCGATCCCTATGGAATAGAAGAGAGCTATGCCCGACATCACGAGGTGGCAGTGGAGCGTATCCTTCCTGTGGTAGGAATCCATCCTGAGTACCTCTATCAGGCCCAACGGTACCGATCTTCCCTCTATGCAGAGCAGATCAAACGGGCTTTGCAAAAACGGGAGGAGATCCGCCGGATCCTCAATGCTCATCGTACCGAACCTTTAGCGCCAGACTGGTGGCCCATCTCCGTGTTCTGTGGGGGATGCAACCGGGACACGACGGATGTTCTTTCCTGGGATGGAGAGTATGGGGTTGAGTACTCTTGTTCCTCTTGCAGTAAACACGAAACCGTGGATCTCCGTACTACGGGTCTGGTTAAGCTTCTCTGGAGGGTCGACTGGCCCATGCGCTGGGCGTACGAGAAGGTGGATTTCGAGCCTGCTGGAAAGGACCATCATACCGAAGGGGGATCCTTCGATACAGCTAGCCAGATCGTTCGGGAAGTGTACGACTGGGAGGCCCCCGTCAGTTTTCAGTACGACTTTATAAGCATAAAGGGAAGGGGAGGCAAGATCTCTTCCTCGTCGGGGGAAGTCATTTCCCTGGAAGACGTGCTGGCTGTGTATACCCCTGAAGTTACCCGGTACCTCTTCGCCGGTACGCGGCCCAACACGGAGTTTGCCATTTCCTTTGACCTGGATGTGATCAAGATCTACGAGGACTACGACCGGTGTGAACGGATTGCCTTTGGAGAAGAACCGGTTGATGAAAAGCGGCGCGAAAAGGAAAGGCGGATCTATGAGCTTTCTCAGGTGGGGGAAGTACCGACCCAGATGCCCTACCAGGTGCCCTTCCGTCATCTATGTAACCTTCTCCAGATCACGGGAGGGGACATCGAAAAAACCCTCGACATGCTTCCGGATATGAAACCGGAAGATAAGGATCGAATGAGGGTCCGGGCCCGGTGCGCCTGGACCTGGATCACTACCTTTGCCCCAGAAGATTTTCGGTTCTCCCTCCGCAGGCCAGAAGAGGGTCCCATACCCCTTTCTGCTGAATCGAAGCGAGCTGTGCAAGTCTTTCGTGCCCTTTTAGAGGAGAGGATGGGTGCATCCGCAGGTACTGCGTTGGACGAAAAAACTCTGGCCGAAGAGATCTACCGTATCTGTACCGAATCCGGTGTGGATCCCAAGCAGTTCTTCTTGGATATGTACCGGATCCTCATTGGGAAGGATCGGGGACCCCGACTAGCAGGGTTCATCCTCACCATTGGGAAGGATCGGGTACTTCCCCTTCTATCCGGGTACTGAGAGAGGATGAAACGAGGCCGATCCCGAGACGACACGGTTGCACGATCTCTATCGGTAGCTATTGTTGGTCAGGTAGGCCTCCCCTCTACATCGGTCAGTGTACCTAGTTTCATAACCGATCACCCCATTGGAGAAGTGAACACCCCGCTCCCCTGGGCTGTATGGGCTGCCGAACGGTACAGGTTGATAGACTCCTGGATGGAAGGAGCGACGGTACTGGATCCTACGATGGGAGAGGGAAACTTGCTGGAGGCATTCCTGTATGGGGGGCTAATGCGGGGAATCCCTGTAGAAAAGCTACCCGTACATACCCTCTTTGGTATCGAGCGGCGAGGGGAAAAGATCCGGCGGTTTTTCCAGCGGGTGCTGGATCGGTACCATCTGAAACTCCCTGAAAAGAACTTCATCGAAGCGGACATCCTAACGGGACTTCAGAGTGATTCCCCGATGGTAGAGAAGCTTCTGACCGTGAATACAACCCGAATCCCTCCTGCAGATATCCTATTCGGGAATCCGCCATGGATCACCTTTGCCTCCCTCCCGGATGTGTATAAAAACCAGATCAAGGATTTCTTTCTCCGCTATTCCCTTATAAAGAATCGAAATCAAGCCCTCTTGGGTAGATCCCGAGTGGATTTATCCGCCCTTATTGTGTTCGTAGCCATCTCCCGATTCCTCCGAACCGGAGGCAAGGGGGTGTTCTTCCTTCCCCTTTCCCTGTTTTTTGGCGAAGGGGCAGGGGAAGGATTCCGACGATTCTGCAGTGAAGGGGTACCCTTCAGCGTGCAGGAGTTGGTAGAGCTTTCTATAGGGGAGGTCTTTCCCCGCGTGTCTACCCGGAGCTGCCTCGTGTACCTCAAAAGGAACGAGGTTCAACGGTTTCCTGTACCTGTGTATCGGAAAGCCCAGAATAGACTTAGTCGTTGGAAAGCTTCCCCCATCGATGGACCTGAAAGTTCCTGGATCCTATACCAGGAAGAACATCCCTTCCCTAAGGGAGTTCCTCGGATCCCTATTCCCTCGGAAAGTGTCCCCCGGCAAGGAATCAATACCTGTGGAGCCAACGATTTGTTTTTCTTTGATTCGGTAGAAATAGAGGAAGAAGGGGTGTGGAGGGTATCCAATGCTACCCTGACCTGTCTGCTTCCTTCCAGATACCTTTTCCCTCTCCTCACCTCCGAATCTTTCTGTGAAAAAGAACCGCTTCCCCACAAATGGGTGTTTCTTCCCTATCAACTGAATGGACAACCCTTGTCTTTCCAGCAGATCGAAGAAGACCCATATCTGAAGATATTCATGAGCCAGCATAGGGAAAGACTCAAGGCTCGGAAAGGGGTAATGATTCAACGCTGGATCCGGAAAGGGTATTTTTGGGCTTTGTTTGGGGTAGGGGCCTACTGTTTCTATCCATGGAAGATCGTATGGGAAGCAGCGGGCCGGAAAAAGTTTTTTCCGACGTTGTGGAAGGGCGAATGGCAGGCAAACCAATCCCTCTTCGGGTACTTACCATTCCAGAGCTTACAAGAGGCCACAAGAGTGTTACAAGAGCTTCAACATCCCTGGATCGAAACCTACCTTCTGGCTCTCCAAGCCCAGGGTACATTGAACTGGGCACAACCGGGCCGAATGAAACGGCTCTTCTCCCCTATACCTACTCAGGGAACCCGTTAGAATTGCCGAAGAGAATAGTAAGACTCGAAGCGGGTAGAGATTCCCTTGAGTATAGAAACGGAGACAAAGAAACTCTGTAAGAAGGACCTCATCAACCTTTTAAACTTCCACCATTTCCAGGGAAGGCCGATCCATGCTACTTTCCGGGATTCAAGGACCCAAGCCACGGTAACCCTTCCTTTCTATGTAGAAATCTGTACGGAAACTACTGCACATGGTACCTGGGAAGAAGGAGACCACATTGAAAAATATCCACCCTCTTTGACGCTGGAAAGTATACAGATCTATGATGTACACCGTCCTATCCGAATCGAACCCATCAGATTCCAACTTGATTCAACCGGTCTAACCTTCGAATTACCAGAATATGGGCTTTTGAAGAACACCCGTCGGATCCTGCGCACACCCGTACAGGGTGTGGAAATCATACTCTATCAGTTCGGAATACAGTACCACGGAGTAGTGGAAGATTTTTCTCCAGAGAGCTTTCGGGTGCGCCTGGAAGAGAGGGAAAACCCAGCACTTCAGTGGTTGAATCCAGAGGCTCCCTGCACAGCCGTTATGAGAAAGGATGGGGAACTCCTTTATTCAGGAACTTGTTGCATCTCCCGGACCCGGAGGCAGGGGAGGCATCGAAGCATCCTCCTTTCTCCTACGGAACCCGCCATTCGAAGGTACCGGCCCCGGCAATACCGTTCCATTCGACAGATCCTGACCCCTTCTCCGGTGGCCCGTATCTACCATCCTATTTCTGGGAGGGATCTCTATTTGCCTGTGTACGATCTTTCCAGTACCGGTGTGTCCGTAGAGGAGGCGTACCATACCTCCCTTCTATTGCCTGGGATGCTGATACCGGAACTCACCATAGAGTTAGCTAATCGGAGGTTTGTTCGATGCAGAGCTCAGGTTTTATATAGGAAGGTAGTTCCCGAGAACCCTAAGATCCTCCGTTGTGGTCTGGCTTTCCTCGATCTTTCCCTGGAGGATCAAGCAGGACTCTCTGCTCTGCTCCATCCCGTACAGGATCCCCATACGTTTGTATGTAATCCTGTAGATCCTGAAGAGTTATGGAAATTCTTTTTCGAGAGTGGGTTTCTCTATGCAGACAAGTACGATTCCATCCGGATGGAGAAGGAGGAGTTCAAACGAACCTACGAGCATCTCTATACCCGAAGCCCTTCAATTGCTCGATATTTCGTCTTCCGCGAGCATGGGACTCTGGCAGCTCACATGTCCATGCTACGGTTCTATCCTCGATCCTGGCTGATCCAGCATCATGCGGCCTCGAAAGAAGGGCATCCCATCGCTGGGATCGTGGTGTTGAAGCAGGTGGGTACCTATGTGAACGAATTTCACCTGCATCCTTCTACTCGGATGGATTATGTGATGTGTTACTTCCGTCCCGACAACAAGTTCCCCAATCGGGTCTTTGGAGGGGTAGCGCACCACATGAACGATCCCAAACGATCTTCTTTGGACTCCTTTGCGTATGTTCATCTTTCCCCCGAATTAGGTCGGGAGGATTGTTTCTATCAATTGTTCCCTGCCCAGGAGGAAGATCTGGTAGCTTTTCAAGGGAAATACGAAAAGACATCCGGGGGCTTGTTGATCGATGCTCTGGATCTTGTGGGAGGGAGGGAGCTGGACGAGGAACTGAATAGGGAATACGGATCGTTAGGATTCCAAAGGGAGCGGTACTTTTTTGCTATTCATCAGAACGGAATTTGCCTGGCAATCCTTATGGTAGTCCGATCCAATGCGGGTTTGAACTTGTCCAGCTTAACGAACTGTGTCCATGTGTTCGTTCTTGAACCAGACCGCTTGGATCCGAAGGTGCTATTCCATGCGTTACAGAGTTTAAAACGGTACTTCGTAAAGGACAGAATGCCGATTCTAGTGTATCCTGAGCAGTATATGAGGGAACGGAATCTCCCGTACGAAAAGACATATACCCTGTGGGTCTTGAGCATGGAAGCAACGGATGACTATTTCAAAGCTCTGGAAAGTATTTTCAAGAGGCCCATGCATGGATAAGCTATACAACAGCGTCATCATCAATAATTTTCTCAAGTTAGTAAAAGCAAGGTACAGTTACATAAACATTCTGGACCTTCTCCAAACCGCAGACATGGAACTGTACCAGATAGAGGATGAAGGATGCTGGTTCACGCAGGATCAGGTGGATCGGTTTTACGACAACCTGGTGAAAATGACGATGAACCCGAGAATCGCGAGGGAAGCAGGCCTGTACAGCGCATCCCCCGAAGCCTTGGGGACCATGAAGCGCTACGTGATGGGGATGCTCGGGCCGGGAAAAGTGTTCGAGAAGGTGGAGCAGATCGCCAACGGATATACCCGATCTTCCCGCTACAGTTCTCGCCGGTTGGGCAGGCGTATGGTAGAAATCATCGTAACTCCGAACCCGGGTGTAGAGGAACGGCCTTACCAGTGCGAGAACCGGATCGGGTATTTCGAGGCCATAGTTCGGGTGTTCAATCATCGTATGCCTCATATTGAGCACTCCGAGTGCATGTTTAAAGGAGGATCCGTTTGTCGGTATAGGATCTCCTGGCAGGAAAGTCCAGGCACTCTGTTACGCTGGATTCGAAACACCGCTTTCCTTCTCGGAGGGATTGGTTTGGGATTGATCTGGTTCAGTCTAACTGAACTACAAATCAAACTCTTGCTTACTGGAGGAAGCCTAGGAGTTCTGCTCGGTCTTTCCCTTGTCACAGAATATCGGAATCGTAAGGAGTTAATCGCTGCCCTAGACAACCTTCGTTCCTCGACAGATCAACTGTTGGATACCATCAGCATCAACTATAACCATGCTCTTCTGATTAACGAGATTGGTCAAACCATCAGCAAGCATATACAGGTAGATAGGATCCTATCTGGTGTGGTGGAAGTGCTGCAGAAGTATCTGGATTTCGATCGGGGATTGATCCTGTTGGCGAATCGGGATGGTACGTTTCTCGAGTACCGTGCGGGGTATGGGTATAGTGGGGAACAACTTGCTATTCTGAAAACCACGAAGTTTCACTTGGATAATCCCAGCTCCCGGGGTATTTTTGTGGTGAGTTATCGGGAAAAGAAGCCGTACCTCGTGAACAACGTAGAGGAAATCCTTGAGACCTTAAGTCCCCATAGCCTTGAGTTTGCTCGATTCATGGGCTCCAAATCCTTCATTTGCTGTCCCATTCTCTATGAGGAACAGTGTTTGGGAATCCTGGCGGTGGATAACATCAACACAAAGCGGCCTCTCCTCCAACGAGACCTGAACCTCCTTATGGGAATAGCCCCGGAAATTGGAATCAGCATCCACAATGCCCTGATGATCGAAGCCCAGCAGCGGCAGTTCCAATCGGTGCTCCAAACCCTGGCTGCCAGTATTGACGCAAGGGATTTCCTCACCGCTGGACACTCAGAGAAGGTCACTTCCTACGCGGTCGGGATCTGTAAAGAACTGGGGTTGTCTCGGGAGTACACGGAGGTGATCCGAGTGGCTTCCCAGCTTCATGATTACGGGAAAATTGGAATTCGGGATTCGATTTTGAAGAAACCCGGTCCATTGTCGGCTAGGGAACGGGAAGAAATCAAGGCACACGTGGAAAAAACGGAACAGATCCTTCGAAAAATCAACTTCGAGGGAATTTACCGGGAAGTTCCCTCCATTGCAGGAGCTCACCACGAATGGATCGATGGATCCGGTTATCCTCGCGGACTAAAAGGAGAGCAGATTCCCCTAGGTGCCCGAATCATTGCGGTAGCAGATTTCTTCGAAGCCATTACTTCCAAACGGCACTATCGGGAACCGATGAGTTTTGAGCAAGCTTTAGCCATATTGAAAGAAGAAAGTGGGAAACACCTAGATCCTTTAGTAGTAGACGCGTTTATTGCGTATATCACAGGAGTGCGTCGATTCAAACCCTATGACCGATTCCCTACTGACAATCCGGACGTTTCCGCTTTACGTCCCCAGCAGGCGATCAAAGGAGTGTAGGTAAACCGTCCGGGGTCCTCGAAGAATCGAAGGAAATCCTCCTTAAACTCTTCCGGGCTTGAATACCCCGGGAGCGTGAACTCCAACTTCTTTGCCAACACTTCGATCTTACGGATCCAGTTGAAGGCATCCGTGTTTCGCAGGGATCCATAGATTAGATGATGGGCTTCCACATGCACGGCAATATCGTGGAAGCCCAGACGGTATAGGTGCGAGTAGAGCTTTCGCCCTGCATAGGGATCAAAGTCTAGTCGTTCCTCCATTTGGGTAATGGCCGCCCGGATGGCCCCTTCCAAACGAGGGGAAAGCCCATAATGATTCAAACTATTATGATCTAGGTCAATCAGGCATAGGATTCCCCCTGGTTTTAACAACTGGGCAAAATTCTGGACGAGGGAAAAAGCCTCGTCTTTGAAGTATTCTAGGATGAATCGAACCCAGATGAAATCGAATAGACCGAGATCTTCCAGGGGCTGTCGGATGTCCCGTAACGCGAAAGAAATCCCTTCCTTTCCATACCGTTCCGTGGCATGCCGAATCCGTTCCTTTGAACCGTCTACTCCTACTGCGTACCCTTTGGGCCCTACGATCTGATGCAAGATAGCTGTGGTTCGGCCGGTTCCACAACCGATATCGGCAACCCGCATACCTGCTGATAATCCGGCTCGGGTAGCTTGCTCGATCACTTTTGCTTCCTCTGTCTTTAATTCTAACCGGAGGATCTCCTGATCGTTTTCCATAATGTAACGGATCTTCATCGCTAGGTTCCTTTGAGGGGATAAAAATAGGGGGAAAAATGATCTGGGTATGTCCATCGGTAGTGCGAGTTTTGCCAACTGCGTTTCAGAGCATCGTTCAGTTTGTAAACAATAAAGGATCGCTGGGGGTTCCGGATCCAGAAGAAAGACCGTAGCAGCCTGAACGGGTACGTAGGAAAGGAATACAGACGCTTCTTGATATAGTTATCTGCTGTGTACACGGTTTCTGGGTCGATTCCTGTGGGGCGGTGAGTGAGGTAAGAGAATCGGAACTTTTCCCAATCGAAAGGAAAGTCGTTGTACAGAAGCCGTCCCTCCGCCTGCAGTTGATCCATCAACGCAGTACCAGGTAGGGGAGTGAGGATGCTAATTTGGACCATATCGATACCAGAAGAGAGGATGAAACGTGCCAGGTCCTCGTAATACTGGGGCGTTTCATGGTCGTTTCCCAGGATGAAGGCTCCCAAAACCCCAATCCCTTCTTCATGTAAGCGGCGAACTATCGTACGATAGTTGTCTACACCGGTTTTGAGATTTACCCCTTTATGCATCCCTTTCAGGGCATCTACATCGGTGGTTTCAAAGCCGATGAACACGTAGGCACAACCTGCCTGTGAAGCCAGTCTCAATACTTCCGGATCCTCAGCAACATTAATGGATGCCTGCATCCACCAAATTTTTTGGATTCCTGAATCGATCATCCCTCGAAAGATTTGAATGGCTCTCTTCCGACTTTCTGTAGAGTAGCCGATCAGGTTGTCGTCCAGAAAGAAGAGGTATTGCCCAGGAATGATGCTCAATTCCTGTAACACAGAAGATGCGGTACGTTGCCGATACGCTTTCCCCATGTACCGAGAGACGGAGCAGAAACTGCAATCAAACGGGCATCCTCGAGAGGTTTGGATGGAATTCCAGAGATACCCCGGATGAAGGAGATCCCTTCGGGGAAGGACGTTAAACGTAGATAGATCGAGAACAGGACCTTGATAGATTCCCCCTAGCTGCTTTTTTTCGAAATCTTGCAAAACTTTTCCCCAAATCCCCTCTACTTCTCCTTTCACCACAGCATTGGCAAACTGAAGGGCTTCTTTGCTTAGCATCGAAGCATGAATCCCCCCCAACACAACGGGAATCCCTTTCTCGCGGTATTGCGCAGCTAACTGATAAGCCCTGCCGATATTGCTGGTAAAGGCAGTGATCCCTACCAGGTCTGCCTCTTCCAGGGTAGATTGACCGAAGTTTTCGTCCACGATGTTCACTTCCCAGGAGTCGGGGGTTACCGCTGCTACATAGGCAAGGCTCAGCGGAGGAAAAAGGGAAAACCGACTCAGCATATACCCGCTACGTCGGCCTACAGGATTGATCAGTACTAGTCGTTTCGTTGGCATTCCTGACGTTCTACCTAGAAACAGAATATAACGCTTCTATCGGGTCGAGCAAGGGCGTAGAGAAAGCTTCTCTATCTTCCTGTCTTGCCCTTATAGGGAAGAATAAGTATGTTTATATACGAATGTACAGAATCATTCCATGGTGAAAGAAGGAACAGAGTATGGCTTACATTAAATCCGCGCTAGAGATCGCCTTGGAGAAAACCGAAGGAATCAAAGGGGATAAAACAGCATTACGCAATGCATCCGCCAAAGAGGAAGGGAAGAAACTCGCTTCTTCGTTTTTTTCCGATCCCACGATGGATTTGCAGAAAAAGTTCAACAGTTATCCCAAGGAAGAGCGACCGTTCGTACGGGAAGGTTTTATTCAGATTCTTTTCTCCAACCTGGTTCTTCCCCGCGAGGAGAGGGACCTGAACCGTTTGGATGCCATTGTAAAAGCCCTGGAAGTCCTGCTTCCGGATAAGGGCAGCCTTAAGGTTTTGAAGAGTCAGATGCAGCAGTTTTTCAAGCACTGTTTGGAGGATCGAAAACGGCTCACGGAGGCGTTGAACAAGCAGCTAGGCCCACTCATCCGCCAAAAGGAGCAAGAGCTAAGTCAGAAACTTGGTCGTCCCGTACGGATCGATCCGTATTCGGATCCGGATTTCGCCAAAGCTTACAACCAGCACATGGGGAACCTGGAAGACCG
Source organism: Spirochaetota bacterium (assembly GCA_026418195.1). Classification (GTDB taxonomy): domain Bacteria; phylum Spirochaetota; class Spirochaetia; order DTKZ01; family DTKZ01; genus DTKZ01. Next base: position 39,888 of record JAOABU010000097.1, read on the forward strand.
GTACAATCAGGCTCTAGGTGAACTGAAGGAACAGTTGCAGCAGTTGTTGAACCATAAGTAGGTAATTTCTTTCTATTCTGCCATAGGGGCCAATGTTAACTTCTGAAACTCCCCTGATAGAAAGGCTTCGATATTGCGCAGGATCAACTCCTGCATGTTTCGATTGGCTTCCCGTGTGTCCGAAGCGACGTGGGGGGTGAGTACCACGTTCCCCAGTTTCCGTAGATCCTTGTCCGCTGAAGCGGGAACGTAGGGTTCCTGGGTAAACACGTCCAAAGCCGCTCCTGCCAGGTGGCCCGAAGCAAGGGCATCGTAGAGAGCTTCCTCGTCCACCAACTTTCCCCTTCCAGTGTTTATCAGGTATACACCTCGAGGAAGAGCGTTGATCCGTTCTTGGTTGAGGAACTGGATCGTCTCTGGTCTAACGGGTAGAAGGAGGGAAAGGATCTGCAGGTTCTTCGCAAAGGTTACAAAATCTGTGTGATACGCTTCTAAATGGTAACGGGAAAGGTATTCGAGTGGGCCAAATCCTTCCTTTGCGGCTTTTTGTTCCAGGGGAGTTCTACCATAAGCAGTCACCCGCATCCGAAGGCCAAGGGATGCTATCTCAGCAACCCGTTTCGCGATGTTCCCGAAACCAACGAGCCCGAGTCTCTTGCCTGCTAGCTCGAACCCTGTACGGCGGGTAAACCTTCCCTGTAGGAACTCCCCATGGCAGTACGGGATGTGCCTGGCTAAGCCAAGGAGCAAAGCGATGGTGTGTTCCGCTACCGATTCATCTAAGGCACCTGGTGTGATGCAAAGAAAGATTCCATGGGTTTTGCACTGTCCCACATCGATTCCATCGAACCCAACCCCATACCGAACGATCAGGGCGGGACTTCCTTTCGCGTTCTCTGCTAAAGTTTCGTACAGAGGGCCTCGGTACCGTTCAGTTCCCAGAACGGCGATCCGTGCTCCCGAAGATCGGATCGCTTCGGCGACGGAAGCCTCTACAGGTGACGATATTTGCCAGTTGTACCGTGTGTAGGAAGTAAACAGGTCTTTCCCTTTCTCGAATTCCTGTTCGGTGATCACGATGGGTGTCAGCATGGTTACCGTTCCCCCAACGCTTGTATTGCATTCTGAAGGGTTTCTCGAGCAGAGCGATCTAAGAATAAGGTATCCATGCTCAATCCAATAAAGGTGAATCCCTCTTCAATGGTAGCTCGAAGGGAAGCCTTATCCGATTGCACTACATGGATACCCGCTGCTTTATGCACCTTCTGGCAAGCTTCCAATACTTTCTGCCTAGCTTTCGTCATGAGCGGATCTGCCAACTTCCCTGGAATCCCATAGGAAAGGCTCAGGTCATAGGGACCAATAAAAACCCCATCTACTCCCTCTACTCGAAGGATGGCATCGATGGATTCTACGGCTTCTTTTGTTTCGATCATCACCATCACGATCCCTTCCCGATTGGCATGTTCCATGTATTCGGTAAACGTGAGGCCATAATCGTTCCCCCGGAAAAAGGCAGTTCCACGGATCCCTTGGGGTGGAAACTTAGCCGCAGCTACGGCCCTCCGTGCTTCCTCTGCAGAGTTCACTAGCGGTACGATCACTCCCCATGCTCCAGAATCCAGGACTTGCCGGATGGCAAGGGTGTCGTTCTCCCGTACACGAGCGAGGGGGATTGTGCCTAAGGGGGCAGGCCCGCGACCGTACATCCCCCGAGCCGCATCCGTGAAGTCCCTTACATCCATATCTGAGTGTTCCATATCGAGGGCGATCCAATCGAAGCCAACCTGAGAAAGGATTTCCGCTACTCCTGGATGTCCGATCTGCATCCAGGAACCAAAACTGACTTCTCCTCTTTTCAGTTTCTGTTTCACAGGGTTTATCGTGTTCAAACTCATTTGGTCCTCCTTAGACACAATGAGGGCAAACTTGGGCGAGTTTCAGGATGCAGTTTCCTGGTATACGGGATAGTAGCTAATTTCTGGCATGGGAGTACTCGTTCCGATGTATCGTAACGGAATATCCCAGGATGATCAAGGATTTTGATGAAAAATCTTGACCCGTAAAATGGTTTCTTTTATTCTATGGATTGATGGATATTGAAGGCAGTACAGGTAGGTATCTGATTCTCGGCACCAACCAGCTCCTTTGGGTGAACCTTTCGACGGATAGAATTTAATTCTTTCTACGAAGGCCGTTCTCCCGGAGGGGCTAACAGGTCCTGTTGATGGGAGGCGGCGTATGAAATCCACACTACTGAAACCAGAACTCGAAGAACTCTTGGAAAAAAAGGACTATCCTGCAATAAAAGAGTTTTGCGAGGAAGAGCACCCCGAAATCGTTGCCGAGATGTTGGGAAGTTTGGAAATCCCCAAGGTCTGGCAAGTTCTCACCCTTCTGAGCATCGATCGAAGGGCGAATATCTTTAGCCGCCTGGACGAGGATATTCAGGAGGAATTGGCCGATTTCATTTCCCGTAAGGATCTGGCTCTTATCATATCAGAAATGCCTGCCGACGATCGGGTAGACCTTCTTCGTCGTTTCCCTGAGGAGAAACGGGAACCAATTCTTTCCGCCATTGCCCATGCGGAACGGGAAGATATTCGGAGATTATTTGGGTACAAGGAGGGAACTGCCGGAGCGGTGATGACTTCCGAGTATGTTACTCTAAAACCAACCCAGACAGTTTCCGAGGCTATCGCGGCCATTCGCAGGGACGCATTGAACAAGGAAACCGTGTACTATGCCTACATCATCGACGAACAACGAAAACTCGTGGGGTTCGTGAGTCTCCGTGACCTGATTCTTTCTGATCCGAATGCGTTGATTCAGGATATCATGCACGAGGAGGTAATTTCTGTAAAAGTGGACGAGGACCAGGAAGTGGCTGCCCGGACGATCCAAAAGTACGACCTAATCGCATTACCGGTGGTGGACGAACATGGGGTACTAGTGGGGATCATTACCCATGACGATGCTGTGGATATCATCACCCAGGAACAGACCGAAGACATGGAAAAATTGATGGCCATTACGGGTTCCCATGAGGCCGAAGGGTACATGAAAACCTCCAGTTGGGAACACTTCAAACGACGGGTCGTATGGGTAGTCGCTCTTGCAGCCTTGGGGTTGGTGTCTGGTTCCATTATTCATTCGTTCGAAGATACCCTCATGAAACTGATGATTCTAGCCCTTTATATGCCCATGGTGGCGGATACAGGGGGAAACACGGGGAGCCAAACCGCTACGGTAGTGGTTCGGGCCCTTGCTCTTCGGGAAATCGGTCCCAAAGATTTCTTCAAGATTTTATTCAAGGAGATCCGAATCGCCTTACTTCTAGGTTTAATTCTGGGCCTCTTTGCCTTTGGGAAAGTCCTTTTCCTGTCCCAAGGGACCTACATTCCACCGGGCTTCTCTCTAGACCGAATCGGACTGGCTATTGCGGTAGCTTTGGGATTACAGGTAGTCTCTTCTGCTGTCGTAGGAGCAAGTCTTCCACTATTGGCAGCTTTCATGAAGGTAGACCCAGCAGTGGTGGCAAGTCCAGCCCTCACTACGGTGGTGGATGTCACAGGACTTTTGATATACTTTACTTCTGCTAAGTACATACTGGGGTTGTAGGGAGGGGCCGAAGGCACTATGGGATCAGAGAAAAGAGATTTGATTATGGTCGTAGGAAGCGCGAATGTGGATTATATCATGCGGGTTCCCCATTTGCCCCAGAGGGGCGAGACAGTGGCAGGATCCGGGTTTTCTCAGACCTTTGGTGGGAAGGGGGCAAATCAAGCCGTAGCCGCTGCTAGATCCGGGGGCAAAGTCGTTCTGGTTTGTTCCCTTGGAGGAGATGCTCTTTCGAACCGAATGCTTGCGGGTTTTCAGAAGGATGGAATCCAAACGGATTACCTGGTGCAGACACCGGATGCGTACAGTGGTACAGCCCTTATTCTGATCGATCCAGAGGGGAACAACTGTATTGCAGCGGATCCGGGAGCGAACTATCTCCTTACCCCTCAACAGATAGATAGGATCGAACCACTTCTTCCCCGAACTGCTGTCCTGCTGGTGCAGTACGAGATTCCCCCTGAAACTGTGGCTCGATCGTTGGAGTTGGCGACCACACATGGAGTCCGTACGATTTGGAACTTTGCTCCAGCCCATTCGTTTCCCTTTATGGAAAAATTTACTCAATCCGACCTCCTGATCGTGAATGAAACAGAGGCAGGATTTCTGGCTGGGATGAATCCTCCGGAATCGGATGCAGATACAGTGGAAGCCTTGTACCGTATGCATGAGCTGGGGGCAGAGACAATTATCCTGACTCGGGGGGTGAAGGGTTCCAGTGTGTTATCGGAGGGGAGGGTAGTCCATATGGAAGCGTTCCCCGTGAAAGCGGTAGATACTACTGCCGCTGGGGATGTGTTCTGTGGAACCCTGGCTGTTGGTCTATCAGAAGGGAAACCATTACTGGAAGCGGTCCGATTCGCTTCAGCTGCTTCGGCCATTTCGGTTACCCGTTGGGGTGCTCAACCTTCCGCTCCCTACAGGCCTGAGATCGAGGAATTCCTAACATCTCGTTTGTCATGATTGAGAATCCCTTACCCGATGGTTCTGGCATGGTTTATCATGCTATACTTACGCCATGAGCAATTGGACGGGATACGAGAACTTTGGGTTTTTCAAGGTAGCAGTCGCTTCGCCTCGAGTGATGCCTGCTGACCCAGCTGCTAACGTAAGCTTCCTCCTCGACGCGATGAAGGAAGCTGAGAAACAGGGGGCCAGGCTCCTCGTACTCCCCGAGCTCTGTATAACGGGCTATACCTGTGGGGATCTGTTTCATCAGCAAGTGTTACTGGAGGCCGCAGAATCAGGAATCCGCTCGATTCTCGCTCAAACCGCCGATTTTTCTCTCATTACGATTCTAGGAGCCCCAGTTCCTGTGGGTAATCGTCTTTACAATGCGGGAATCGTAATTCAAGAAGGTAAGATCCTAGGGATCGTGCCAAAGCAATTCTTGCCGAACTATAAAGAGTTCTATGAAGAGCGTTGGTTCTCCTCTGGGGTCGGAACCGAGGGAATGAGCGTTTGGTACGCGGGTTCCCAGGTCCCCTTTGGTAGGGATCTTCTCTTTCGCTCAGAGGAAGATCCCCGATTCACCTTTGGGTTGGAGATCTGTGAGGATCTCTGGTCAGTGAGTCCACCAAGTGCCGAGTTAGCACGTGAAGGAGCCCTGATCCTATGCAACCTTTCCGCCAGCAACGAAGTGATTGGGAAGAACCTGTATCGACGGGACCTGGTCCGGATGCAGTCGGCTCGATGCGTGGCAGCCTATCTGTATGCAGGAAGTGGAGTATTGGAATCCACCACGGATCTCGTGTTCGGAGGGTCTACCTTCATTGCAGAGAATGGGGTAATTCTGGCAGAAGGGAAGAGGTTCTCCCGGGAACTGGAACTAGTGGTGATGGAGGTGGATCTGGATCGGCTTCTAGCAGAGCGACGGATGTTGACCCCCTTCATGGATCGGGAATCACCTTCCAAGACATTCCCCTATCGGATCGTTCCGGTTCTTGCAGGACGGAAAGGATCTGCCAGACGTATGGGGCAGATCCCATTTCTTCGCTGGATCGATCCTCACCCCTTCGTACCTTCTAATCCTGCGGAACGGGATGAACGGTGCGAAGAGATATTCTCCATCCAGATCGCAGGCTTGGCTAAACGGATGGAACACACCAGGAGCGGAACAGCGATAGTTGGAATTTCCGGAGGTTTAGATTCCACCTTGGCCCTTCTGGTAACGGTGCGGACCTTCGACCTGTTAAAGATCCCCCGCAAGCGGATACTGGCTGTAACGATGCCAGGATTTGGAACCACGGATCATACATACCAGAACGCCCTCCAGTTGATGAGCTCGCTTGGGGTAGACATCAGGGAGATCGATATCAAAGATGCCTGCCTGAAACATTTCGAAGACATCGGGCATGATCCCAACGAGCACGACACAACCTACGAAAACGTGCAAGCTCGGGAACGGACCCAGATCCTGATGGATCTGGCGAACAAACACAAAGGATTGGTGGTAGGAACCGGCGATCTCTCCGAGCTTGCATTAGGATGGTGTACCTACAATGGAGACCATATGTCCATGTATGGAGTGAACAGTGGGGTTCCCAAGACGTTGGTCCGATATCTGGTGCAATGGATCGCGGATCATGCAATAGAGGGTTCTACCCGAGAGGTGCTTCATCGTATCCTCGCTACTCCCATTACTCCTGAATTGTTGCCACCAGACCCCAAGGGCAGGATCCAGCAGAAAACAGAGGATATCATAGGGCCCTATGAACTCCACGATTTCTATCTGTACCACTTCCTTCGGTACGGTGCCCCTCCTGATAAAATCCTATTCTTAGCAGGAGTTGCCTTTCAGGATCGGTACGATGAGAACACCCTTCGAAAATGGCTCAAGGTATTCCTTCGAAGGTTTTTCAGCCAGCAGTATAAGCGATCTTGCGTCCCCGATGGCCCTAAGGTGGGAAGTATCAACCTCTCCCCCCGAGGGGATTGGAGGATGCCCAGCGATGCATCGGTGGAAGCGTGGCTTGCTCGAGGGTTACTCGAATAAAAGCCTCCGTAGCACGGTAGGGAGAATTCCTCCGTTCCGATAATACTCTACCTCTACGGAACTATCCAGTCGACAGAGGACACGGAACTTTTTCGCTTTTTTCTCCCGGGAGATGACGGAAACCTCAAGTTCCTGTCCAGGCTGTATCTTGTCAGAGATAGGGATTGAATATAGTTCGGTTCCTTCCAATCCGACGGCCTCACGGTTCTGCCCGGGAAGGAATTGAAGGGGCAGGACTCCCATCCCTACGAGGTTGCTCCGATGGATCCGCTCGAAGGTTTCGGCAATGACAGCCCGAACACCCAGCAGCATCACTCCTTTGGCTGCCCAATCCCGGCTTGATCCCATCCCGTAGTCTTTTCCTGCCAGAATGATGGTAGGGGTGCCTTCTTTCTGGTATCGGAGAGCCACAGAGTAGATATCAGCTGTTTCCCCACTAGGAATATGGACGGTCACACTCCCTTCGGCTCCCGGAACCAGAAGGTTCCTAAAACGGGGGTTGGCAAAGGTTCCTCGGGTCATCACCCGATCATTACCCCGCCGAGCCCCGTAGGAGTTGAAATCCTTGGGTGACACACCCAATTCCAGGAGATACTTTCCTGCAGGGCTAGAAGGCGAGATAGATCCAGCGGGGCTTATATGGTCGGTAGTAATACTGTCCCCAGCTATCACCAGTACTCTTGCATTTTCTATGGGTCGGATGGGTTGCACCTTTTTAGAAAGGTTTTGGAAGAAGGGGGGTTCTTGGATATAGGTACTGGAGGCATCCCATTCATATAGACTCGCTCCTTTTATAGGAATGGCATTCCATAGGGAGTTGGCGGTTTCGATTCCTTCGTACGCAGATCGGAACGAGCCTATAGTGCGATTCATTAGGGATATGATCTCTTCGTCTTGTGGCCAAAGGTCTCGCAGATAGATGGCTTTGTCTGTACCGCAGTAGCCGATGGGTTCTTTTTCCCAGTCGATGTCGATCCTTCCAGCTAGAGCGTAGGCCACTACTAGAGGAGGAGAGGCTAGAAAATTGGCTCGGGTGAGGGGATGGACTCTTCCTTCGAAATTCCGGTTTCCAGATAGAACCGATACAGCTACAATTCCTCCTTCAGCGATAGCCCGACTGATGGCTTCGGGTATCGGTCCAGAGTTCCCGATACAGGTGGTACACCCATACCCTACTACATGGAATCCAAGTCGCTCTAGGTACGGCAACAGGCCAGTAGATTCCAAGTATCGGGTAACCACTCGGGAACCTGGGGCAAGACTTGTCTTTACCCATGGTTTAGGTTCCAGCCCTAATTCCACTGCTTTACGGGCTAAAAGCCCAGCAGCCAGCATCACAGAAGGATTGCTCGTATTGGTACAGCTGGTGATGGAAGCGATCACTACCGCTCCATGGCCGATTTCCCTTTTTCCTTTTCCCGAAACTTCAAAAGAGGCCTTTTTATTTAGTTCCTCCTTAGTAAGACCGTATCCCCGTTTTTCCACAGGCCGCATAAGAGTTTCCTTCCATTCCTTCTGGATGGAACGAAGGGCGATTCGATCCTGAGGGCGTTTAGGTCCTGATATGGATGGTTCGATAGAGGAAAGATCTAGTTCCAAAACCTTTTCATAGAGAAGCTCTTCCGACTGTTCGATGTTCATGAGCCCCTGAACGGAGAGGTACTGTTCCGCCAAATTCACTAAGGAGGATGGCCTACCCGTATCTCTCAAATACTGCAAGGATCGTTCATCCGGTGGGAAGAATCCCATGGTGGCACCGTATTCGGGTGCCATGTTGGACAATGTAGCCCTGTCTGGAATAGATAGGGATCGGGCTCCAGGACCAATGAACTCCACGAACTTATCAACTACCCCTTCTGCACGAAGCATCTGAGTGAGGGTAAGTACTAGGTCCGTTGCGGTGACACCGGATCGTAAGGATCCGATCAGACGTACCGCTACTACCGGAGGAGCAACCATATACAGGGGCTGGCCCAGCATGGTAGCTTCTGCTTCAATTCCTCCTACTCCCCATCCCAGAACTCCCAACCCGTTGATCATGGTGGTATGGCTGTCAGTCCCAACGACGGAATCAGGATATACCAGGGTACCCTGGGGTGTTTCCAGGGTCCGTACCAGAGTAGCGAGGTATTCCAAATTCACCTGGTGGCAGATGCCTCCCCCTGGAGGGACTACCTTGAAATTTTGAAATGCCTTCTGCCCCCATCGGAGGAACTCGTACCGTTCCCGGTTCCGTTCGAATTCGATCTTAAGGTTTTCTTCGGCTGCATCTCGGCGACCCCATACATCCACTTGAAGGGAATGGTCGATCACCAATTCAACCGGAATCTGCGGGTTGATTCGCGAGGGATCCCCTCCTAAGCGAGCTACTGCTGCACGCATGGCTGCAAGGTCTACTACACAGGGGACTCCGGTGAAATCCTGTAGGAGAACTCGAGCAGGATTGAACGGAACTTCGATCGCGGATGGGACGGTAGGATCATAGGAGAGAAAGTTCTCGATATCCTTTTTTGTCACCTCGTTTCCGTTTTCCGAGCGAAGGACTGACTCAAGCAGGATCCTTATAGAGAATGGGAACCTACGAATTTGAGGAAACTTCTCGGATAGTTTAGATAGGCTCGGATATAAAACCTCCTTCCCTTCAAAGGAAAGACGGGACAAACAGGAGAAGGAATCCTTAGGCAACCGGTTGAAAGAACGGGTGTTGGACATACAGCCTCCGTTGGGGAAGAATTTTCCCCAAGAGTAATAATAGGTATAGGGGGTGTCAAGCGGAGTAAAAGTTGGTACTATGCATTTCATGGATACACAGGATCGTAAGACTCTCGCGGTGGTTAGTGCGGCTCATACCTTGGTGCATCTCATCGAAGGTGCCTTACCCCCTCTTATACCTTTACTGCTAGGGGTGTTTGGCACCGATTATTTTCACTTGGGATTGGTAATGTCCATTTTCTCCTACACCTTCGGGCTAGGAGCGTTTCCCTCTGGAGCGTTGGCGGATCGAGTGGGTCCTACTCGGCTTTTGATTCTGTATTTATTCGGTGCGGGCATCCTCTGCGTTTCGGTTTTATTCGTCCAGAAACTCCTTCCTTTTGCTGTCCTGATGGGATTCCTCGGTATTTTGGGTAGCTTCTACCATCCGGCTGCCAATACTATTATCAGTCTGGGAATCAAAGAACGGGGTAAAGCGTTTGGGATCAATGGGATTGCGGGAAGTCTTGGGACCTCCACAGTTCCTTTCGTGGCAGCATTCTTAGGGGCTAAATGGGGGTGGAAGTCTCCCTACATCCTATTCGGGTTGGGTGTACTGATCGTAGGCTTTTTTGCTCTTTCCCTTCCTTCCTATCGGATGGAACCTGTTGATGAAAAGGAATCAAAGGTTTCAAAGGAAGTTCAAGGGGCTTTTTCGAAAACAGAATCCAACACTTTGCAACGGAGAACCGTTATCACTGCTTCCCTTGTGCTTTTTTACCTATCCTGTGCATTGGGTGGAATGGGAAACCGCGGTGTTTTAACCTTCCTTCCTACCTATCTAGGGAGAGAGTTTTCTAAGGTGCTGGGGGGGCTAGATACCGTACGGGTCGGGGGGATCTTTGCTACCGTTACCCTCATCGCTGGAGCTGCGGGGCAATACATTGCAGGGGCGTTAGTAGATCGGTATAGACCGCAGAAATTGTACAGTTTTACACTCCTCATCTCGGCCTGCAGTATCCTCTTAATGGCTTTTTCCCATGGTATGCTTCTGCTTATGGGTGCAGTGGGTTTTGGGTTTTTCAGTTTTGCCATTCAACCTATGCAAAATACGATCGTTGCTCGAATCCTTCCCAAGCAACGACAGGGGGTGGGGTATGGGTTCATGTTCTTTATGACTTTTGGAATCGGTTCTGTAGCTGCTGCATTTTCCGGATGGTTAGCCGACCGATTTGGGTTGAGTAGTGTATTCTGGGCAATGGGATTGTGTTATATAGCAGCTATGTGCACGATGTATGGGGCGGAACTGCAGGGTCAAAGGACGCAAGGGTAACGGTAAAACGGGTACGGCCAGGTGAACTCTCGAAGGTGATGGAACCTCCATGTTCCCGCACGATGGATCGACAGATTTCGAGCCCGATTCCGATCCCTTCTTCCTGCTTCTTGGTGGTAAAAAAGGGCTCGAAGATAAAGGGTTTGATTTCTTCCGGGATCCCGGGACCGTTATCGATGATCGAAACAGAAACAAAGGATCCTTCCTGTTTCGTCTCCAGGATCAGTTCCCCCTCATAGTTCATGGCCTGCAAGGCATTGTTGATTAGGTTCAACCACACCTGGGTGAGTTGTGCAGAGGATCCCCAGGCTTGGACTCCCCCATACTTTCGTACGATTCGTACCCCATCCTTGATTCGATTCTGTAGAAGGACCAGCACTGTCTCGATATCCCTTTCTATCTCCACTATTCCCCGCTCTATGGGAGTTTCGGCTTTCAGGTACCGTCGTAAGGCCTGGACAACCGAGGATGCTTTCTGGGCGGCCAGATCGATCACAAGGATGGATCGAAACAGGTTCAAGCTTTGGCTAACATGGTGCAGGAGTTCCCGTCTGTGTGGGTCCTTCAAGGCTGGCAGAAGAATGTCGAGGTAGGCGGAAATGGAGGGGGAAAGGTCCTCTAAAAGTTCTAACGCCTCCTCTGGATCATAGACTCCTGCTTCTCGAAGCCGGTTTGTAAAAAGGGAACTCTCCTCCTCAGTAAGAAGGTTCGTGAAAGCTGGGGTAGATCGTATCGTTTTGAAAACCCACAAGTAGAATACCCGATCCTCTTCAGGCAGAGAATAAAAATAGGGAAGCTCTTTTTCTATGAAATGCTCCATTAATTGGCTAAGGGAATGGGTAGAAGAAAGAATCGCACCCAAAGGGGTATTCAACTCATGGGCTATTCCCGCAGAAAGTCTACCAAGTACGGATAGTTTTTCTGCCTGAAGGAGGCGGTCCTGGGTCCTGGAAAGATTGGTAAGAACATTTCGCAATTCTTCGTTTGCCTTTTGTAGATCTTCGGTTCTCTCCCGTACGCGACGTTCCAGTTCGGCATTAAGGGCTTTGATCTCTTCCTCTCGTTCCTTCAGAGGGGTTATATCAATGGTAGTTCCGAGCACTCCGATAATCGTGCCTTCGGTATTCTTCAAAGGAATTTTGGTGGTTAAATGCCATACCCGAGTTCCATCCGCTAACGTATGGGAATGCTCCAGTCCGATCTTTGCCTCACCGCTTTGAATAACGGATCGGTCTTCCGAACGATACAATTCCGCTTGATCTTTCCAAGGCATGGCGTAATCATCCAGTCCAACAAGGCTTTCCGTGGTTTTCTTCCCTGTGTCCTGGAGGAATCGACGATTGCATCCCCGGTACTTCAGGTCCAAATCCTTCCAGAACACTTCAACCGGGATCGTGTCTAAGACAGTTCGGATGAAGATGCTGGATTCTGCTAACTGTTTCTCGCGTTCCTGTACAGCTTCAGCCATGGATTGAAACGCAACCCTGAGGGTTTCCAGTTCTTTAAACCGCTGAGGCGGGAGTGGAAGGGAATAGGTTCCTTTTGAAATCGCTTCAATGCTTTCCGTGAAGGGCTGAAGCTCTTTGCACAATAAACGACTCACCTGCCTTGCTGTTAGAAGGGATAGAAGGGAGAAAAACGCTAAGAACGCAATCCCCCAGGATAGAAGGGTTAAGGGTTGGATCTGTATTCTTTTTTCTTCCTGCACTACCCCTACAACCCATCTGGACTCTTCCACAGGTGCGGTAGTTACGATCATCCTACCCTCTCCAAAAATGGAGGATTCCACGATCGAGAGGGAGGGAACGTTCCCGTCCAATGTGTTTCGTACCGCGGGTATGGTCCGAATGTTTTCCCGCCGGATCACGAATCGAGGTTCCCGATGCACTACTAAGTTCCCTTCATTGTCGCAGGCAAAGACATCGAGGAAATGAGCTTCACCGTACCGGGGAAGGGTAAAATCTTGCAAGAACAGCTGGGGATCGATCCACCCTATACAGAGGTCTTTACCCGCCTCCAGGCTTAGGGAAAACACGGGGTTTGCAAAGAATGGGTTCAAGCCAATGGAAGACCAATAAAAGGGGCGAGAACTGTGCTGGGTTTTGGGTAGGAGGTAGGAACAATCGTACCCGAGGATCGCCCGGTTCATTGGGGTAGCTCCTTTTACTTTACCGGTGCTCCCATCCACAATCCAGAAGGAAAGCAAGGAGGGTTCGCTTTGGATCAAGGCATGACCAAAGGATTGGAATCCTTCATGAAGAGCTGTGGAGAAGGTTCCACTAGCCCAGTATGTCGCAGCGGTTTGCAGTACAATTTTTAGAGAGGCTCCTCGTACCCGTGCTTCTTCGGCAAGGATCTGGGTAGCTGATTTTTGAAGGGATAGCAACTGTTCCTTGATATTTTTACGTATGAGGAGCAAGGTGATCAGAGTGATGACGGCAAAGAGAAGGATCATGACCAATGCGGTGCGATAGATGAAGTAAGAACCCAAGTTCGTGGGTCTATTCGATGGTCCTGTTCTCGTAAAGATCACAATTCTGGCTCCCGCTCCGAAATCAAGGTGAATGCTCCTTCCCGAACCGTGAGAATGAATAAGGGGCGATACGCGTCTCCGGTTTCATCGAATCGAATTTTACGTTGGACTCCCTGAATTTCCCGGATCCGTTTGAGTGCTTCTTTTAATGGTTCTCCAGGTTTCCGCTGCCGAAGAGCAGCTTCGAGGAATCGTACTGTTTCGTAAGCGTGTACAGATCCAAAGGTGGGTATCCTTCCGAAGGTTTCCTGAAATTTGGCTTTAAATCTTAGGAATCCAGGAGAAGAATCAATCGGGTTGTGGGATTGAGCGATGATGGCTCCCTCTACAGCCTTCCCTCCATAGGTGATGAGGTCCTGGTTGTTCCCCCATCCGCTTACCGCAATGATTCCATCAGGCACCCTCTGCTTGAATGCTTGGGCAAATCCTGCCGTATCGATGGAGCTTGCAACGATACACAACCCCGTTGCTCTTGGTTCTTTCTGTAAAGCCTCATCGATTACTTCCTGATACGCGGGCGGGGTTCGAGTCTGGAAAGGAAGAACAAGAGGAACGATTCCACCCCGAACCTGGTACCGATTTTGAAAGGTTTTCACCCAATTTTCTGCATAGGCGGCGTTCCCTAAATCAAAGATCCCTATAAAAATCTTTGGGCCATAGGTCTCGATGGTATGATCCGCTACTGCTCTGGCCTCGGAGGTAGAGGAGTTAACGACTCGGAACAAGCAGTCGTCTTTTTTGTCGAAAATAGGCGAAGAAATCGATGCACCCAACAACATCATCTTCCTTTCGCTCAAAAAGGGTAACACAGCATCTGCAATGGCACTGGTCGCATATCCCATAACGACTTCGATACCCATTTCAGCGAACTCTTTTGCGTTAGCCAACGCTCTCCCCTTATCTCCCCCATCATCACGAACAACAAGTTGGATTCGAACGGGTCCTTCCTCCCGATTGATTTCTTCTACAGCTAACAGTGTTCCTTCATACAGATCTTTTCCGAGGCTAGCACCCCTGCCTGTCAAGGAGGAGGAAAACCCTAAGGTGTAAGTGGTTCTCCGGTGGCACGCAATTGGAACAAGCGCAGTCAGTCCTAAGAGGAGATAAAATGCAATCTGGTGTGCATGAAGACAGATTCTCATAAAAGGCGATGTTTCCTTTGGCCTAGCAGTTGATGGGGGATATCTCATACTAAAAAGTATCGGTTCGAAGAGGGGGGCTGTCAACCTAGGGATACGTTGAGTACGGCGGTACAGAATAAAAAAAGCGCTCCTAAAGGAGCGCTCTTCTAGTGGTTCTCTAGGTTTGATTAGAACTTCATGTAGAATCTACCGAGGATGTAGACTACGTTCATGATCGTGTTGTTCGTTCCCATCAAGGGCCAGCGGTAACCTACCTCCAGTTCAATGGGCATGAAGGTTTTGGTGAAGAACAGGCCGAGGGCAGGGGTTACTGATAGGATACTGGAGGCTGAATCGGGCACCTTGGTCCCTGCGATCTTGTAATCGGGGGTCATCTTGTAGGTGAAGGGGAGGAAGGCTTTGAATACAAGACCATCCGCAACCGGTGCCCAGTACTGGGGTTCCACCTCAATTGTCCAATCGTACCCTTTGGCTACCTTTGTTTTGTCTCCAAATGTAGCATTCTTGTCCGTTTTCTGTTCTGGATAGTAGATGAACTCGCTGTAGAGGTTCACGAAAAACTCAGGAGTAACGTTGTAGTCGTAGTAAAGGCGAGCACCCAAACCCCAAAGGTGGTTGTCGATTTCCTTCAATACATGCGTTTCATCTTTGGCTAAGTCCGCTGGAGCTGGTTTTGAATCACCAGGCAGGGGGATTTTCACTCCAGGAGCAATGGAGAAGCGCATGGTGTCATTCAAAACGGGAGCCTTTTTCCCGATAATCTGGATTTTTGCCCCTGCAAACAGATCCGCAAAGGAACCTAATACTCCGTTGTTAAAGTAAAGATAGGTAGTTGGTCCGATTTGCTGTTTATCGAAACCCATTGCAGACCAAAGGTTCCAACCGGGAGTCCACTGAACCGCTGCGGTGATCCAGTCGGTAACGCCGTATTCGAAGGCGATTCCAAGGTTAAAATATTGAACTCCATCCGATTTATTATTGGAGAATGAGGGGTGTGGAATAATATCCTGCGCTTCTCCGTCTTTGTCCCAGGCCTCTTTGGCAAAGCCATAGCTTGGGGCGATAGAGATGCGCAGTACTCCTTGGGGTAGGACGAGAGCGTCATCGGCGAATACGGGCAAAACGAAGCTTGCCAGTACGATCAGGATCCAGAGTTTTTTCATACTGTTTCTCCTTGCGTGATAAAGATTCAGCATTTCGCTATCTCTTATGATTAACGAAAAATCAATAGACGTCAAGACTTTTTATCGGCCATTGACCGAATTATAATAATTGACCCAGATTAAAGAAACGTTAAAACTGCCACGCCACGAATCGTGGAAATGCCAAGGGAGATGCGGAATTATAATTAACTTGAAGGGACCCTTTATGCTTGGATATTCACCGTTTGTCCTACCGATTGGTCTGTAACGGGTTCAGCAGGAGGAGGGGAAGTGTTTTCAACCAATGGAGGAGCGGGTGGTGCAGGAGCAGGGTCTACGGGAATGGGAGCAGGATTCACGGGATTATAGATTTCCATACCAAATCACCTCTATATAAAAGGGTAGTAGAACCCCTTGGAAAAGTCAAATGATTCCGATCTTCATTCTTTAAGGGTCTTCAGCTTCGCATTGATCTGCTCTAAATCGAACAGTTCGGGATCGTAGCTCCCTACCCAGTCGAGAAGTTCCCGGTATTTCTTTTTGTTGGGTGCGTGGAGAGCCTCTAAGATTTCCTCGTATCCAGGATATCCTCCACAATCTTCTGGAGGACATGCCCGCTTGCCCGTGAGGCATAGCGCTTTCCCGCGAACCTCTTCATGTACCTCGTCCTCAGATAGAACCTTTTCTACGATAATGGTATGTCCCCAGTTGTCTCCAAAATCGTAGGTATAGAGAAATCGCTGTTTAAGTTGTAAGTTCAATGTTTGCAATCTCACGGAATCATCCGGAATCGTTTCGAAACCCTCCTCGGCCGGCGGGCCGTAGGATTTTTGATCGATCAGGAACTCGTACAGATGGTAATCTCTCCAACCCATCGCGATTTGGATAACTCTATGGAGGTCTCTTAGCGTATAGGTGCCCGGCACCTGGATTCGTCTCCAGATGGGTGGGCGGATATACTGGAGCTGAATCTTTAGTACGTAATAAGGGACGGTCTTTTTTTTGGTGCTTTTTCTGCTCTTCAGGAGGGGAGTCCCTTCGTTTCCTTTAGTCTCCTGTTGTTTCGGTGTAGCTCGCTCTTTCTGAGGGTTAGGGACTTTGTCCAGAGAAATAGGGATTGTAGTAGTTTTCTTCAGTGCGGTTTCCACCCGGTTTCGAATTTCCTGAAATGTCTGCTCCAGAAGCGGAATAACGGATAGGGATTCCGTAAGTTCTGCTTCTGTACCAGGGTTCTTTCGATTCAGGATTTCCAGGTACCGTTCCAGAAAACCGAACAGCTGTGCTAGGCTTAAAAACTCTTCCTTGGGTAGATCCTTAGGATCTATCTTTCTCCGATCTAAGTCCCGAAGCCAGGCAGTGTGCTGGTCCAGGATCTGCAGGATCTGGTTTCTTACCGTCCCAGTATGTCGATCGGTAAAGGAATTGTAGGAACGTTTTACCCGTTTCCACAGATCGTTGAAGAACTTGAAGAACGAATCCATCTGCTCCTGAGAGGAAAAATTGGTTTCCCGACCCGCAAAGATTCTACTCAGTACCTGCTCAGGAGAGGCATTTCCTCGGAAAAAGGCATCTCGAATATAAGCCTCGATGGAACTTTCCTCCAGGGACAACCCAATATCCTGAAGGATTTCGCCCATGGTTCCCGATTTACCCTGGGGCTCGGGAAGGTTTGGTAGATCTAATTCCTCATTCGCTACATGGGGAGTATGCCAGAGACGATTCTCCAACCCCACATCTACGAAATGGATAAGGGAGGAAGATTCGATAAAGCCCCCTAAATGGATCGGGGGGTTCGTGAGCACTTTCTTTCCTGCGTAAAAATACGCATAGGCGATCTGTTCTTCGATCGGGTATTTTAAGTCTAGATCCTCGAAACTTTGGTAAAACCCCTGTTCTAACGTACGCATCCATTCCGTGCCTGCTTTCAATAGACTTTGACGTTTTCTCTTAGATAGAGGTTCAATCTGGTAGGATCCTTTTACCCAGTCGAGGACCGTTACGAGGAATCCTCCTCCAGGTTTCAGCTTCCACTGTTTGATCCGATCGGAAAGATCAAAGGCTTCCACCTCTACCATTCTACTTTCATCCCCTTTGGCTTTTTCCTCCCCATACCGGTTGTATGGGTTTCCCCAACTATAGAGACTGTAGAACACATAGAGATCTCTCACTCGTTTCCGGACCCGGCATGTAGAGAAGGGCTGTAAGGAAGCATCCTTTAGTTCGACTTCCCAAGGTTTGACACTGTGATTCAGGAAAGGGAGGAACCTGTGTCCGGGAATAAGGTACCCGTTACTCAACTCTTCTTCTGTAGGTGAAATGAGGAATTGTGCATTCTTGAAGTATAGGTGCCTTGGGTAAAACAGGGTGAAATCTGTGGAAAATACGATACCTTCGGATTCTAAAAGATCCAGAATCGTTTTATCGTTCTCAAAAGGGATTCCCTGTTTCTGGAGGTAGTCCCGTAGATCCACGTACCGGAACTTTTTTTTACACTCGAAAACGAACTGTCGAATGGTTTCTTTCAAAGATTTCTGGGAACTCATCTGCCTTATGTGTCTTCCTCCAAGGATCGTGCTTCCATTTGCGCTGCTTTTTCCTCCACAGTCGCTTGTTGAGAATCAATGAACCCCTTCAGCCATTCTTTATAGGCCGGATTGTACAGTGCCAGGATCCGAAGGGCGAGGAGTGCCGCATTCTTTGCACCATTCACGGCCACGGTAGCAACAGGTACTCCATTGGGCATCTGGACAATGGAGAGGAGGCTGTCTAAACCGGAGAAAGAGGTGGTACGAATGGGTACTCCGATCACCGGAAGACGAGTGAGGGAGGCAGTCATGCCTGGAAGATGAGCGGCTCCTCCTGCTCCTGCAATGATTACCTGGATCCCACGCTCTTCGGCCTGTTGAGCGTAACGCACCATCCGAAGAGGGGTGCGATGGGCAGAAACGATGGTAATTTCATAGGGCGCCGCGGCCTGTTCTAGGATTTCCGCGGCTTCCTGCATCACCGGAAGGTCCGAATCACTCCCCATAATGATGCCCACGATGGGGGAATGGGATTTCTTCTTCATAGATGTTCTTTTACGCTCCTCACCTTAAGTATACCTCGAATCGTTTCCGCTTTCCGAAGGACTTCTTCGGTTGTGGCTCCCAGAATCGTCACATGCCCCATTTTTCGGAAAGGACGGACTTCCCGTTTCCCATAGAGATGGATGGAAACCCCTGGTATGGATAAGGATTCCTCAAACCCTTCCACAAAGGGAACTCCTGTTTCACCTGGCTCCCCCAATAGATTGAGCATTACTGCAGGCTGGATCAGGTCGGTCGCTCCCAGAGGTAACCCTGTGATCGCCCGAATGTGTTGCTCAAACTGGGAGGTAAGACACGCTTCGATGGTATAATGCCCGGAGTTGTGAGGCCGAGGCGCCACTTCATTCAAGAGCACCTTTCCTTCTGCGGTAAGGAACAGTTCGACACCGAACACTCCTACCCCATCAAGGGTTTCCACGGCGAGGCGCGCCACCCTGCATGCTTCTTCTGCAACTTGAGGTGGGATACGGGCGGGAGCGAGAACCGTGTCACAGATGTTATGATCTGGATTGAATACCATTTCGACTACTGGATATAGGGCAGTATTTCCTGCTCTGTCTCTTGCCACGATGACTGCCAGTTCCTTCTGGAAAGGGACAAACTCCTCAAGGATCGATGGGGTATCCATCGGAACATCCGCAGGAGATCTGAGAACCCGTACTCCTCTTCCGTCGTACCCCCCCCTTCGGCTTTTCTGCACCATAGGGTAGTTTGATGGATTTTGCCCATCGAACAGGGAGAACCGAGGCACCGGTACTCCGGCTTTGGAGAGAATTTCCTTCTGAACCCATTTGTCCTGAATCACTTTTAGAAGACGGGGAGAAGGATACAATAGATACCCTGCTTGTTCTGCTTCTAATAGAGGCTTCGTGTCGATATGCTCGATTTCATAGGTAGTGATATCGGACTGTTTCAGGAGTTGCTGTAAAGCGTGGGAATCGTACAGGCTTCCTTGGATGAAATGGTTTGCGAGAGGTCGGGCAGGGGCGGAAGGATCGGGATCCAGTACCAGGTACTGGAATCCCAGTTTACAGGAACAGTAGATCAGCATACGACCCAACTGCCCCCCTCCCAAGATACCGATAGTACGAGGCCGTTCGCCTGAAACAAGCTTTTTCATGGGATGGCCTATTCTACAGGATCGAAGCCGCTTTAGGAAGACTCCTTAGCCTCTCGGACCTTGAACCTTCCTACCAGGGAATCAACCGATTCGATGGTTTCGCGGCTTACCTGACTTTCATCCCGAACATGGACAACGGCGGTATTGATCTGGGAAGCTCCAGCAGCCATTTCCTGGGCGCTCTGGTTTATTTGCCGGGTAATATCTGAAAGGCGTTGCATTTCCTCCAGGATCGTTTTGCTCCCGATAAGGATCTCGTTGGAGCCATTTTTAATTTCAGAGGTGATTTCGTTGATCTGCTGTATGGCTTGAAGGACCTGTGAACTCCCTGCGCTTTGCTCTTCCATGGCGTTTCGAATCTCGATTTCCTGGTCCCGAACCTTCTGAACACCTCCCAATACTTCTTCGTACTTAGATTCAGCATCCTGAGCGTACACAACTGCCTCAGAGATGAGTTTTCGCACATCGTTCAGTACTCGAGAGATCGTTTTTGCCTGATTCCCCGCATTCTCTGCCAACTTCCGGATTTCCTGGGCTACGACGGAAAAACCAGCGCCGGCAGCTCCCGCATGGGCTGCTTCGATCGCTGCATTCATGGACAGGAGGTTAGTCTGCTGTGCGATACTCATGATCACCCGGTTGGCTTCGATCATTCCTTCCGATGCTGAGGCGATTTTTTGCACAAAATCCACCATTCCTCGTAACCGTTCCTTCCCGACGTCAGAGGCGGATAGGAGGAGTTCGATATTCTCCTTGTTCCGATCCACCGTAGAGTGAACCGAACGGATGTTGGCTACCATTTCCTCAATGGCAGAAGAGGCCTGGGTAATACTAGTAGCCTGATTTGCGATAAGGTGGTTGAAGGATTCGATATTTCGGTTAATCTGCTCCACGGTAGCGAGGGTTTCAGTTACGCTTGAAGACTGGTTCACGACCTGATTCTTTACCGATTCGATGTTGGCGGCGATTTCTGTGACTGCAGCGCTCGTCTCTGTCATGTTACTGGCCAGATCTTCCCCTATTTGTTTTAGCTTTCGCACCGCTTGTCGGATACTTAGGACGAGACCTTCAAGATGATCGAGGAAAGTATTGAGTCGTTGCCCCATTTCTCCTAGTTCGTCTTGGGAGTGGACGCCAATACGGATCGTGAGATCCCCTGCTCCTTCAGCAAGATCTTTGGCAATAAGGGCGGTTTGCCGGATGGGACGGACGATGAGACTACTTACCCAGAGAACGATTAGGGCAATTACCAAAGTAAGTGCGGTAAACACTATGATCACGGTTCGCAACAGGTAGAACACTCGTTCTAGGAGCTGTGAGATGGGAACCGCTACTCCCATTACCCAGCCTGGGGAAGAGGGGATGGGTGAAAAAAAGAGTTGCTCTGCCTCCCCATCGGGTCGGACGATCCGGGCAGTACCATGTTTTTTCGCCAGCATCAGTTTGCCGGCTTCCTCTAGGCCTTTGAATCCTACCTTGCTCGATTCCAGCACGTTCAGTTTCATCACCATTTCTTTATTCGGATGGGCAATCACCTGGCCAGAACCATCCACGATCCAACCGTACCCGTCCTTCCCGATTTTGATGTCCCCTGCGATTTTACTGATGGTATCCAAACGAACCGTGCCAGCAAATATTCCCAATCGTCTACCTGTAGAATCAATGATGGCATGAGCAACGACAAATACATTCTGTTTTGTTGTCTTAGACACTACGGGATTGCTAAGGGAGGACTTTTTATTCTCCTGCATGATGTCTCGGAAATATGCTCGATCCGCTATGTTGGAAGTAGCGCTGGATATCGTATCCACTCCATCGGGTTTGCGATGCACGTTGGGGGCTGTTCCATCGGGATACCCTAGCAAGAAAAGTTCGAACTCCGGTCGTTCCCGTAATTTCTCTACGAAGTCTTCCCTGATCTTGTTCCAATCCATAGTTCGGGTGATGTTTCGTTCTGCCTGAGCCCTTACCTCTTTCATCAATCCTTGAAGCCACTGATCTACAATCCCTGCGCACTGGTTGGCGACCTGCTGGGAAAGGTCGAAAATAATGGGTTCTACCGTTTTTTTAATCTGAAAAAACGCGAGAACTCCGACTCCTACGGAAAGGATAACTACTGGTCCAAGAAGGAAGACCAGCATTTTCGTACGCAGACTTTTCAACATGCCATTTTCCTTAAATTGCGCATGCTATTTTTTGTTCAATTATTACACAAAATATTGATTTTGTATACAGGAGACTACTGGGATGAGTTCTTTGAGGAGTCAGGGATCCTTTCACTCTATCCATCTAGACGCACGGGAAACGGCTTTTTTCCATCCCGCGTAAAGGTGTTCCCGGGCTTGGGTATCGAGGGACGGGTGAAATCGGCGCTCCTCCTTCCAGTGATGGCTCAAATCCTCCAAGTCTTTCCAGAACCCACATCCCAAACCGGCTAGGTAAGCTGCTCCCAACGCGGTAGTTTCTGTGATTTTAGGTCGGGAAACCGGTACCCCTAGGAGGTCCGCCTGGAATTGCATGAGGAAGTTATTGGCCGAAGCCCCGCCGTCCACCCGGAGTTCTGCGAGTTTTATCCCTGAGTCTCTCTCGATGGCGTCCAGCACGTCTCGGCTCTGGTAAGCGATAGATTCGAGGGCGGCCCGCACAATATGGGCTCGGTTGGCTCCCCGAGTAAGACCAAAGATGGCGCCCCGGGCATACATGTCCCAGTAGGGAGCACCTAGCCCTGCAAAGGCAGGGACAATGTAGACCCCATTGTTAGATCCCGCTTGCAGGGCCAAAGATTCCGTCTCTGAAGCGGAAGAAATAATGTTCAGTTCGTCCCGGAGCCATTGCACGACTGCGCCCGCGATGAACACGCTCCCCTCCAAGCCATAGTACACCTCGTTACCCAATCCATAAGCTATCGTAGTAAGGAGACCGCTTTGGGAAGGTACACGGGTTTTCCCTGTATTCATCAGTAGGAAGCATCCGGTGCCGTACGTGTTCTTCGCCATTCCGGGTCGGAAACATGTCTGACCAAACAGGGCAGCCTGCTGGTCACCGGCGATTCCGCTGACAGGGATCTCTACCCCTCCGGTAAGTTTTGGATCGGTAACTCCAAACCCACCGCTGGAGGGTTTTACTTCAGGAAGGATCGAGGCTGGAATTCCGAGAGCATCCAATAGCTTCGGATCCCACTGTAAGGTGTCAATGTTATACAACAAGGTGCGGGATGCGTTGGAAAAGTCTGTAGCATGAACTTTCCCGCCCGTGAGGTGCCATAGAAGCCAGCTATCCACAGTCCCAAAAGCGAGGTTTCCCTGTTCGGCTTTCTTACGTGCTTCGTTCACATTGTCCAGAATCCACTTTACCTTGGTCCCCGAAAAGTACGCGTCTACAACGAGTCCCGTAACTTCTCGGACATAGGGTTCAAGCCCATTTGCCTTAAGCTGGTCACAGATGGGCGCGGTACGGCGGCATTGCCACACGATAGCATTGTAAACAGGCTTGCCTGTTTTCCGGTCCCAGAGGATGGTGGTTTCCCGTTGGTTGGTGATCCCGATGGAGGACACCTCTTTCCAGGAAGTTCCCGCTTTTATGACAACCTCCTGCATGACAGTGAGCTGGGAGGTTAGAATGTCCATCGGATCGTGTTCTACCCATCCTGCGTTGGGATAGATCTGAGGAAACTCTTTCTGAGCGGTGGCAACTATCTCACCATCCCGGTTGAACAGAATCGCCCGAGAGCTGGTAGTGCCTTGATCCAAAGCAAGAATATAGGACTGCATAAGTATTCACTCCTTTGATTCAGATACTAGTCTTCAGGGAGCAAAACCAAAGAGCGCTTCAACCGATAGTGTAAAAGGAAAAGCCGGATCATGAAAGAGGTTTTTTCCTTGTGAGGAGGGGAAAATGGAAGTATACTGTAAACGATACTGAGATTCTGAAATATGGATATCTATGCTGCTATTTCTCTAAGCATGTTCCATATTTCCCTCGCGTTTGGAATCTATGTACTTCTACTGGATTCTCGTAATCGTGTTCATCGGTGGTTCTTTCTACTTGCCCTGAGTGAAGGCCTATGGAACTTCTTCACGATTTTCGTTTTTTCAGCGGATACAGTTGAAACATTGTGGCCTAGATTTCGGATAGGCGCTACCTTTGGGATTTTCTTTGTTTCCAATATTCTTCCGTTTGTCCTTATCTTGACTCGAGCTAGGCAAGGACGCTGGTGGATTCCCCTGAATTACCTCCTTTCCCTCCCTGTGCATTACCGGAATTGGACCTCCTTCTTAGTGTTCGAACGGATCGAGAAAGTGGGTAGCACCTGGGTCTTCCATCCCGCTCTCTATTCTATCGGGGTGCAGTATTGGATCCTCTACTCTCATGGCTCGATCATCATTTCCTTGATTCTGCTCTATCGGTGGTGGAAACGGGCAGATACGGAACGATTTCGTAGACAATCCCGAATTGTCTTCTACTCTCTCCTTTTGTTTTTTATCGGGGGATCCGCTAACGATTTAATCATTGCTCATCGCCTGGGTATACCGGTTATTAGCCCTTTCTACTTTATCATTTTCCTTGCCGGTACCTGGTACGCCATCGTGAAGTATCGGTTCCTATCGATCACCCATAAAACTGTCTGTAAGGATATTTTGGAAAACATGGATGTGGCAGTCCTACTTCTTGACCCAGAACTCCGGATCATGATGATCAACAAGCAAGCCCAAAGGCTTCTGGAGCATCGGCAAGTGGATGTGATCGGTGAACAGGTAGCGAGAGTTTTAGGCGACGATACGCTTCTCAAAGAGGGGTTTCGACGATTGTTGGAAGGTAGAATAGAAAAACTTTCCTATACTATGCAGGTTCCTCGAAGGGATGAGCTTTTAGGGTTGCAGATCACTCTTTCCCTCGTGCGGGATTGGATGGGAGAATTATTAGGGGTCCTCCTCATCGGACAGGAAATTAAAGGATTGAAGCAGTTCATGAGTAGATTTCATCTAACATGGAGGGAATGGGAAATTATCCAGCAGGTTCTTTCTGGGGCAACGAACAGGTCCATTGCGGAGCATCTCCAGATTAAAGAGCGAACAGTGAAATCCCATGTGACCCACATCTATAACAAATTGGGTATTCGAAACAGGGTTGAGCTTTTAAAATTGATCGAAAACGCGAACCTACCATACGAGTCTCCTCTGAAAAGGATTGAAAAACCTCTGCTTAGAGTGAAGGCTTCCAATTGAGGATGGGAACGAGAAGCTCCTTTAGTTCCTGTGCATTCTGGGGTGCATAGGCATGGAAGTCGTTGTTGAAAAAAATATAGATGTCTCGGGCACCGGATGCGACCGCCCTTTGGACCCATGAACAGATCTCATGAAGTTCTTCGTGGCTGTATCGGTGGGAGTACCACTTGCTTCTACCGTGCAATCGAAGGTAAGCGACAGGCGAGGTAATCCAGCCGAGGGGTCTACTTCTCGGAGAATCGGATTCACAGAACACGGTTCCCAATTCGATGAGCATCTGTTTCGTTTCCTCGGTAAGCCAACAAGAATGACGGAACTCAACAGCTACTGAGGAGGGATCGGGAAAAGCTTCCAATACCCCCCTCAGGAGGGAGAGATCGTACGGGGTAGAGGGAGCGAGCTGCAGAAGGATCAGCCCTAATGTGTCCTCCATCAAAGCTGCGAGGGTCACAAACTCTTCAATGTCTTTTTCCACTTCCACCAGGTGTTTTCGGTGGGTGATGATTCGGGGAGCTTTCAGCACGTATCGGAAACTGGAAGGGGCCTGTTTGCGCCACTTAAGGAAGGTAGACGCAGGAAACCTTCTATAAAAGGTGGCGTTGATCTCTACTGTATTGAATTGTTCGCTGTAATACTGGAATCGGTGGGCTAATGGTAAATTAGCCGGATAGAAGGATCCTTTCCAGTCAGGATACGTCCATCCCGATGTCCCTATATATACGCGAGGGGTGTCTCCCACTCTTTTTATTTTATCACTACAAAATTCTAATTTACAATTCACGAAAGTTATTGCATAATCCTTACCCGTATGAGTAGTTGTCCAAAATGCGGGTTCGAATATGTACCCGGCGAAGGTTGCAAAACCTGTGGGTATCGTGAAGAGGGTGCCTTAGAGGCTCAGGAGCTCAAGACTACCCCTTCAGCGAGATCGAAAAAAGGAATCTGGTTGTTTTTAGGGGTTGGACTGTTTGCCCTTGGGATGGCTGTAGGTGTGTACGTTGGCACCACGGTGAAAAAGGATCCTCCCCCCTCAGGGGTGGAATCCATCACACAGGGGGGCGCAGGCCCATCAGTAGAGCAACCAACCGCTTCTGCGCAAGGCACACCCAGTGCCGCTGCATCTGGGGGTCCTTCCTCGAATACCGCACCCATCGGTGCACCCTCAAAAAGTCCTTCGGGGAATGTTCCAACACCTAGCGCCCCTGTGGGAGTTGTACCAGGGGAATCCGCCAAGGTAGGACAACAGCGGTTGGTTCCCGCTTTCGATATTACGCAGCGGAAGGAACTAGTTCCCACAAGTTCGTATGAACAATACCTCCAGTGGATGCTAAAGAACACCAAACAAACCGAACCCTTCCTGAAGGCCAAGTGGGAACGGTCAAGGGAAATTCTGGAAAGACCTGACATTACAGAGGAACGGGTACTGCAGGCTTTCCTCATGACGCCGCGAGAGGAGTTTTGCCGTCCCTACAACCGAAAAAATGCGTATGCGGATGCGGCTATGCCCATCGGGTACGGGCAGACCATCTCTGGTCCACACATGGTGTCAAGAATGACCCAGAACCTGAAGGTAGAACCCCATCATCGGGTGTTAGAGATAGGTACGGGTTCTGGGTATCAGGCAGCGGTGCTATCAGAGCTCTCGAATTTCGTATTCACCATCGAAATCGTACCAGAACTTGCCAAGGAAACGGATGAGATTTACAAGAAACTGGAAGCGGATTACCCTCAGTACAAGAATATCAAACGGAAGAATGCGGATGGCTACTATGGTTGGGAAGAGTATGCTCCCTTCGATCGGATAATTGTCACTGCGGGTATCGATCATATTCCACCACCTTTACTTCAACAACTCACTCCTGGGGGTATCATGGTGATCCCTGTTGGGCCACCGTCCGGGCAAACCGTAATGAAAGTTACCAAGAACGTGGCTCCTGATGGCTCCATCCAACTAGAACGGGAAGATATATTCCATGGAAGACGAAAAGTGATCTTCGTTCCTTTCACAGCTGAGAAGGGCGGGGTACACTCCATCGAACGAGATTTGCAAAAGAAGGAACAGAAGTAGGATGCGCATAAAGCTCTCTTCCCTTCGGTTAGCAGCACTATTCGTGCTGTCCGTAACCCTTATTGCCTTTGAATTGGCGGTGATGCGTTCTTTCGCGGTAGGCAGTTGGTCCAATTTTGGTGCCATGGTGATCAGCATCGCTCTGCTTGGGTATGGACTGGCAGGAACCCTACTAACCTTCCTAGAAGAGAAGATTCGGCGGAATGCGGACAGATGGTTGTATGCTTCTGCTCTTCTGCTGACCCCTTCTATGACGTTATCCCATATAGGCGCTCAGAAGGTGCCGTTCAATCCGCTCCTTATAACAATGGATTCTACGCAGATTCTTTGGATCGCTTCATATTATTTGATCTACTCCCTACCCTTCCTCATCGGTGCGGTATTCATCGGGGTTTCGTTTATCGCTTTTCGGGATAAGATTCATAAGCTGTATTTCTGGAACATGCTCGGTTCGGGAATTGGCGGATTTTTCATCCTGGGCCTAATGTATCTGCTTCCGCCAGACCGATTATTAGGTCCTCTGGTGATTCTTTCTTCTATTGCGACATTCTTATGCGTTGTGGAATACCGCTGGTCATCCGGCTCTCTATTCTTAAACCCCTGGAAAGTGTTAATGGTCGGTATGGCTTCGGTGGTATCCATTGGATTGTTCCTGGTGGCGGGGGATATCCGGGTATCCGATTTTAAACCCATCAGCTATGCTCGGAAGTTCCCGGATGCAAAGCATGTCTACCATGCCTTTGGTCCACTGGGTGAGTTCGATGCCTTCCAGAGTTCCTATTTCCATTTCGCTCCGGGTTTAAGCGATAACGCCAGTTCCAATATCGCTCGGATGCCTCAAAACGCGTACGTGGGATTGTATATCGACGGGGATGGTCCCATCGGTGTAATGCGAAAGTTGAAACCTGGAGAAGAGGCGTACATAGATTACCTTCCCATGGCAGCTCCCTATAAGCTTATGAAGGATCCGAACGTGCTACTCCTCAGATTGGGAGGCGGAATTGGAGCGTTTAGTGCTTTACATCATGGGGCAAGGGCAGTAACCGTAGTAGAGAATAATCCCTACCTTCTTAGGATGTTGAAGTATGATCCTTTCTTCCGAGAGTTCACCAACAACCTTCTGTATGATCCTCGTATCCGAGTAATTCAAGCGGAACCTAGGGCGTTTACAGGCAGTACCAATGAACGGTTCGACCTGGTAGAGATTAGCCTGATCGACTCCATCGGTCTTTCCTCAGCGGGGGGATACCCCATCGTGGAAAACTTTACCTATACGGTCGAAGGGATCCGATCCTACCTATCCTGCCTGAAACCGAATGGGGTATTGGCAGTGACCGTTTGGAATAGACTAACTCCTCCCCGAAACGTACCCAAACTCCTTTCTACTGTGGTGATGGCTTTGAAGAAGGAGGGGGTTGCACAACCGGAAAAGCAAATGTTTGTATTCGATCTTCTGCTCTCCACTGCAACGGTTCTGGTAAAAAAGACTCCTTTCAATGACACAGAAATACAAACCCTTCTTGCTTTTTGCAAGAAGATGTCCTTTAACCCTTGTTTCTATCCTGGAAAACCGAATCCACCCCGCTCCTTCGAAGAGATCCTGGAAGGTTACGCGGTACAGATGAAGGGGGGAACGTCGAATACTGATTTGATTCCTGAGGAACTGTATCAGTATACGGTTTCGTGGCTTACCCAGGGTAAGGAACGAGACTTATTTAAACGGTACGTGTTCAATATAGATCCCGCAACTGACGATCGACCCTACTACACCGCTTATGTGAAACCCGCTTCCGTTCCTCTAGTAGTGAAAAACTTGAAGGACTTATCCGAGGAATGGGGGTATATCTTGCTGGTGGCTACATTCCTTGTTTCCCTTCTCTTTGGTGCGTTGATCATCGCGGTACCCGCAGTCGGTCGTTGGGAAGAACTGTTCCAGCACAGGAAGGGTACTCTCCAGGTGCTGGTATATTTCTCCTGTTTAGGGATCGCGTATATGCTGGTGGAAATTTTCCTTATACAGCGACTATCCTTCTTCCTGGAGGACCCCATTTTTTCTACCTCAGTGGTAATCACCGCTATGCTGGTCCTTTCTGGAATCGGCAGTTTGACAAGTGGACGGTCTTCCCTTCCCCGAAATCGGCTTCTTACGTTTGCGGTATTAGGCATCAGCCTTTCCCTCCTATTCTATATCTTTCTGCTGTCCCCCCTACTAGATGCGCTTTTGGGCGCCCCGTTAGTCGTGAAGATTTTACTTTCCATCCTGTTCATCGCACCCTCGGCCTTTTTCCTTGGGATGCCCTTCCCTACGGGGTTGTCCTACGTTTCCCAGAGGCGTCCCAACCTGATTCCCTGGGCATGGGGGGTGAACGGGTGTCTGTCTGTTACGGGTTCGGTTCTAGCGCGGCTAGCTTCAGTATCCTTGGGGTACAGGATGGTCTTGTTGGGGGCTATCCTTCTATACCTATTGGCATGGTGGATGTTCCAGAGTCTCGCACGGGAGAACGGATCGGAATCACTTCATCTCCCCAAGGAACAGGAGAGCCCTGTTCAATAACGCTTGGTATTCTTGGTAGAGAACTACAAGGGGAGTTTCGGTAACAGGACTCTTTAGCAAAAAGGGAAATACTTCTACTTTAGTAGAACTATAAGAATTGAGGCAGTGGAGGATAGAATCCCTCCGCTGTTCTACCCGTTTGCGGTCCCCATAAGGGTCTCCTCGATGCTCGTTGTATCCGAAATCATCAATCAAGAGGATTCGATGAAACGCTGCAAAAGGTAGCTTTCTATTCACCTGTTCCCAGAAAGCAGGGTCTTTCTTCCAAGCTCCTAGGTCGGCAGAGTTGGCGATGAACACATTCGGTTTTGGATACCCCCAGGAATAAGTCTGTTCACCAATAGGTTCGCTCTTGATATTCCACTGTCGAAGCAACCGACGAAGAAAGGGAGTGCATTCTGCGTAATGGTCAGTGGCGATCAGTAAAGTATCCTGAGGTGTACGGGAACTGATGGCATCCCTAGAAGGGAAGTTCTGGAATAGGGATTTCCAACCAGGATCGATCCAAGAGTGCTGGTAGTAGAGCTGTACGAACCTCTCCGTGGTGAACAATAGGAAAGCAGGTTTTCCTGTCCTTCGTACATACGATTTTTTTGTTCGCCCCTTAGTAGGAAGGCAACCCTTTCCTAGAAGCTCCTCGATGCGCTTGGCAAGAACCCTTGCGTACCCTTCTGACGTGAGTCCTCCTTCTTCCCATGTAGGGTACACTAGGTCTTCCCAGAATCGTGCAGGATCGTGAAAGCCCCATAGAACTAAACCCGATTGTTTCAGCGCCTGCTCAAGTCGCTCTTTTCGACCGAAGAAAACGGTCTGAATGCTCAAGGTCCCTGCAAAATCAAGAATAATGAGTCGTTTTCTTTTTACGGTTTCCATTGTTCCAACCTGTAGGCGGAATCCCAGAAAAGCCATTCTAACCGGGTAGAGGTTAAAAAGGCCTGAAGCATCCGATTTCGAGTCCCTTCGGAAGCAGACAACAACGTTTCTTCCAGGACTTCAATAGCCCGTTCGGTTGCTTCTCCAAACTCGTTTCCCGCATAGGTTTCGATCCAGCGTTCGTAAGGGTTGGGTTTTACCATTCCCCGATAAATGGAGAGACCTACCTCACGATATACCCAGAAACAGGGGAGTATAGAGGCTACTCCTTCTTCGTAGGATCGTAGAGAGACTGTCGCTAGCAGGAAGTTGGTATAGGCGAAACATGCGGGAGATTTGGTTTGGATGGGATCCTTCACTCCATACTCAGTGAAGTATATTTGGTGCATCCCTTCTTCTACAGTGAAAATACCAGAGGCGAACCGAATGAAATCTCGCCTTCGTTCAGGGGTTTCCGAACGAGCAGCTAGGATGGAGAGGGCTTTCCCATAGTCGAGAAGATAGAGGGCGTCCTGTTGAAGGTAGTAAAGGAACCGGTCCCGCGAGAGGGTTCCTTGAGCCAGTTCTCGGTTAAAAGGGTGTTGAATAATGGCAGTGTATAGATCCCGGATACTCTCCCAAAAGTCTTGGGCATTCTGGGATAGAATGGTAGGATGGAACACGTTCCCTCCTTCCTATTCCCAAAAGGCATGGAAATGATGGACCGGTCCATGCCCTTTTCCCAATTGATATCTAGCTCCCTTGGTCAGGGCTTGGGTAAGGTACTCCTTTGCGGATTGAACCGCCTCCTCCAAAGGCAGACCCCGGGCTAAGAACGCAGCAATAGCCGAAGAAAGGGTGCAACCTGTTCCATGGGTGTTCTGAGTAAAAATACGGGTCGCTTTTAAATGGAGGAATCGATTCTCTGGGATAAGGTATAGCACATCAGGACTCTCAGCACCTTGGAGGTGTCCCCCTTTAACAAGAACCGCCTTGGGTCCAAAGGAGGCAAGCTGACGAGCTAAGTCCTCAAGAGTTGAAATAGGAGTATTCATTGATAGGTTCGATGGATTCGAATCCATTCCCAAAAGGACACGGGCCTCCGGAAGGTTTGGGGTGATGACCGTTGCAAGAGGCAAAAGGTGTGTACGGAGGGCCTCTATCGCTTCATCCTGCAATAGTTTTGCCCCACCTTTTGCTACCATTACCGGATCTACCACTATATAGGGGATAGGGTAGGATTTAAGGGCCGTAGCAACGGTGCGAATTACTTCGACCGAATGGAGCATTCCTACCTTCACTGCATCCACCCCTATATCTTCCATTATCGTATCGATCTGTAGGCGGATGAACTCAGGGGGAACGGGATAAATTCCTGTCACTGAATGGGTATTCTGAGCGGTTAAGGCAGTAATCACAGACATGCCAAAGCATCCAAGAGCTGAGAAGGTTTTTAGGTCTGCCTGGATCCCGGCCCCTCCTCCACTGTCAGAACCCGCAATGGTCAACAGCCGTTTGTATTGCTTACTCTCCACGTTCATGTTTATACCTCCTGTTAGGAAAAGACCCTTCGTAATCGAAACGCTGCTTCCTTGGGATCTGGGGCCGATACGATGGCAGAAACGACTGCGATCCCATCCATGCCTGTCTTGGCTATATCGGATGCGTTCGTTTCGTTAATTCCACCGATGGCGATGAGCCGGTGGTGGGAATGCTCTCGGGCCCATTTTAATCCCTCAATGCCCCAGAAATTGCCCTTATGATCTGTTTTGGTAGCGGTAGGAAACACTGGACCAATACCAAGGTAATCGACATCGAAGGCTTCTGTTTGCAGAAGCTCATCGTAGGTTTCTACGGAAAGGCCAATAATGGCATGGGGACCAAGCAATTTTCGAGCGAGTGGGTAAGGCATATCCGACTGCCCGATATGCACTCCATCTGCCTCGGTCGCCAGGGCTACATCCGCACGGTCATTGATCAGGAGTGGGATCCCTTTAGGTTTCAGAAACTCTCGAATGGATATAGC